>CAZOEV010000239.1:0-4961 GCA_964578915.1 uncultured Lentimicrobiaceae bacterium | reverse complement strand
ACCGCTGGTCGCAACGTGGATGTGCACATGGGCGTGGATGGTTCCAATATGAGCTGCGTAGATTGTCATACCGCCGAAAATCACGTGATGAAAGGCCGTTACTATGGTGTTTCGTCCACCAACACACAGCGCATGAGCTGCGAAGAATGCCACACCGCTTTCCCGCATCAAAAATCTATCCTCAACGAACATTCTATTAAAGTGGCTTGCCAAACTTGCCATATTCCTGTTTATGCCAAAGTAAATCCTACCAAAATGTATTGGGATTGGTCAACCGCCACCCGCAAAAAAGATGGTAAAGGATATGAAGACCTTGATTCCTTAGGGAATGTGGCTTACGCTTCCATCAAAGGCGATTTTGAGTGGGGAACAAATATGCAGCCTGAATATTTATGGTTTAATGGCACAGCCGATCATCACCTGCTAACAGATAAAGTGGATACGACTCAGCCGTTCCTGAAAATAAATACGCTGATGGGCGAATATCGTGACCGAGAGAGCAAGATTATTCCTGTGAAAGTGCATCGTGGACGTCAGCCTTATGACAGTGAATATTTGACCATTATCCAGGCGAAACTTTGGGATAAAGAAAAAGGAAAAGGCGCGCTTTGGCTCGATTTGGAGTGGGAACGCGCCATTGAAGAGGGCATGGCTTATGTAGGACTGCCTTATAGCGGCAAACATGATTTTGTGACTACAGAAATGTATTTGCCGATAAATCACATGGTTTCGCCGGCAAGCGAAGTGGTGAGTTGCAAAGAATGCCATACGCCCGAAAATGGTAGATTGGCATCGCTTAACGACTTTTATATGCCTGGCCGCGACCGCAGTGCATTACTTGATTTTTCAGGAAAAATGTTGCTGATACTATCGTTGGTTGGCGTTGCTGTTCATGCTGTAATTCGTATTATTTCTGCTCGTAGAACCAAGACGGCCCAAACCCATTAAAACAAAACACCATGAGTCATACAAAAAAAGCATACGTTTATAAAGGTTTCGAGCGGTTTTGGCATTGGAACCAATCATTATTAATTTTTATACTTGCCCTTACCGGCTTCGAGATTCATAGCTCGTTCAGCCTTTTTGGCTACGAAACTGCCGTTGATTTGCATAACAAATCCGCCTGGGCATTTATCATCCTGATTATTTTTGCCATCTTTTGGCATGTTACCACCGGCGAGTGGAAACAGTATATTCCTACCACTGAAAACCTGCGTGCTCAAGCCGAGTTTTACCTCTTTGGGATTTTTCGCAATGCGCCACATCCTACTAAAAAAACTGTTATTAGCAAGCTCAACCCCTTGCAGCGATTGGTTTATTTGGGTTTAAAGGTTCTGATAATTCCAGTAATGGTAGTCTCGGGTTTGTTGTATATGTTTTACCGTTATCCGCAAGATGGCGGCATCAAAATGATCAATGTTGACAACCTAGAAATCATTGCCTTAATCCATACTTTTGGTGCGTTTATCCTCATGGCTTTTGTGATTGTACATCTTTACCTAATAACTACCGGACACACTGTAACCACAAATCTGAAAGCCATGATTACCGGCTGGGAAGAACTTGAAGAGGACGAAAAAGAAACTTCAAAAAATGAGACTGATGAAAATACATTATAGGAAATTAAAATCTAATTATTTCGTGCTGATAATCTTCCTGTCAGCCAGTTTTATGCTGGCAGGTTGTCAGCAAAAGGAGGTGCAGCAGGCACTGCCACTAGCAACGGAAATAGCCGGAGAAACTCTTGCTCAATATTTTGAACAGCATGGAGACTATATCAATAGCGTATCAACGCCGGCAATAATTAATGCAGCTGCTGTTTATCAGAATAGCAAAAATAATATCAAAGTGATTGATTTGCGATCAGCACCCGAGTTTGACGCTGGCCATATCGAAGGCGCTATTAATATTCAGATGAATGACTTGTTGAATTACTACACGCAACAGATTGATGCAATGGCTTTTGATACCATTGTGTTGGCCTGTGCCAAAGGTCAGACATCGGGTTTTGCTACCGGAATTTTACAACTTTTAGGTTATAAAAACACCTTTAGTATGCGTTTTGGTATGAGTTCGTGGAACTCAGCTTTTGGTGATGCTGGCTGGGATAAAAGTATTGGTAATGAGTTGGTTGGAAAATTGGAAACCAGTGTGAATCCAATGCCAGTAGCCGGAGATTATCCAACTATTCAGACTAGTGCCTCGCTGCCTTTTATGGCTGCCATTGAAAGAGCCGACTCCTTGCTAAACAAGCCAACAAGCAGCTTTTTAATTGATTATAAAGCCATTCTTGATAATCCCGGAAAGTATTTTGTGATCAACTACTGGCCTGAAGATAAATACTTAAATCCCGGCCATTTGCCAGGATCCATGCAATACACGCCTAAAAAATCCTTACGCACCAATGCGGAACTTAGTACTTTGCCTGTAGATCAGCCTATTGCCGTTTATTGTTTTACAGGACAGCACAGTGCTAATGTGGTTGCTTATCTCAAAATGTTAGGATATGATGCCTATTCTGTGAAATTTGGCACCAATGCTTTTATCAATCAAACTTTGAGAGAAACGGAGAAAAAAGCCGGTCATTATTGGTCGGATATTCATAAAAATAATTTACCCATTAGCACTGCACAGCAGTCAGCACCGGCAGATGCGCCGGCTGTTGAAATAAAATCTGTGCAGGGCGGATGTTAAAACTTTTTAGCTATGGAACAGAAACCTAAACCGTATATGAACCCTTACCTGGCCGGATTTCTGCTGGGTTTGGTGATGTTGGCTGCGTTTTTTATTACCGGTCGCGGACTGGGCGCTAGTGGAGCAGCCAAAAGTGTTGTTATTGAAACTATTGGAAGTATTAGTCCGGAGTATGCGGATTCTCATCCATTTTACGCGAGCTTTTTTGCCACTGGCGATGGGCGTCCAATGAAAAACTGGTTGGTTTATCTCACGATGGGCGTTCTGGGCGGCGCTTTCTTTTCCGGATTTATGTCGGGAAGGGCGGGTTTTGCTATTGACAAAGGACCAAATATTAGCAATGCAAAAAGGCTGATTTTTGCTGGCTTGGGCGGTATTTTATTCGGCCTGGGTGCTCAGTTTGGTCGCGGATGTACTAGTGGTGCAGCCCTCAGCGGCATGGCGGTGCTTTCTACCGCAGGTTTTCTCACGATGATTGCCATCTTTGGCACAGGCTTCGTGGTGGCCTATTTTTTCAGGAAACTTTGGATTAACGCTTAAATTATTGCTATTATGGGACCATTAATTCCACAAGGATTTGTAAACCCCGACCTAAATTTATTCTTTGCTTTCGTGATTGGCCTTGGCTTTGGCTATGTGCTTGAGCAGGGCGGATTTTCTAATTCGCGTAAGCTGGCGGGCGTTTTTTACGGATATGATTTCGTGGTGTTGCGCGTATTTTTTACCGCCGCCATCACCGCCGCTATTGGCTTGTTATTGTTTAATTATATGGGTTGGGTCAATTATGATTTACTATATATCAATCCCACATTTTTATGGTCGGCACTGGTAGGTGGCGCCATTATGGGTTTTGGATTTATTCTGGGTGGCTTTTGCCCGGGAACCAGCATGGTAGCTGCTATTATTGGGAAAATTGATGCCATGGTTTTTGTCCTCGGTCTGATGATCGGGATATTTATTTTTGGCTCTTTTTACGAAGATTTCGCACCGCTCTATACGGGAGAAAACCTGGGAAGCATCTTTATTTTTGATACCTTAGGAATGCAACGCGATTGGTTTGTGTTTTTGCTTGTATTGGTGGCTCTGACTGCTTTTATTGTTACCCGCAAAATTGAGGATAAGGTAAACGGACTCGAACCTAAAAAGGGACTTTTTGCACCTTTATATATTGGGCCGGTTTTGATTATGCTTGTGGCTGCTGTTGTTGTGCTTTGGTTGCCTGAAAGTCCACGTGCCAAATGGTTTGAAACCGATGCAGAAACGGTTTTGCAGGAAGCTGCTGAAGGCAAACAATTTGTGCATACTGAAGAGCTGGCATATAAGTTGCTCAATCCCAAACAGAATGACTATATGCTTGTGGATGTGCGTGGAGATGAGGCTTATGCAGAGTTTACACTTCCCGGCGCGGTACAAATTCCGGCCGATAAAGTATTGGATTTAGGTTATAATAAACTGATTAGCGAATCTAAAAAACCAGTTTTATTTTTTGGATTTAGCGATACCGATGCCAGCCAAGCTTGGATGAGCCTTCGCAGAGCTGGACTTACAGATGTTTTTGTGCTGAAAGGTGGTTTGAACCAATTTTTTGAAACCATCTTTTTTGCCGAAACGCAAACAGGTTCACAGCAGGAAATGCCCGTTTTTGAAGCACGTTTTATTGAGCGTGCCCGAGAGGCTTTCCAATCAGGTGAGGCTGCCGAAAAACTCAACATAAAGGCAAAACCTGTTAAAACAATCGTTGAAATGGAAGCCCCACCAGCCGGACAGGGCGGCTGCTAATAACCAAAAAAGAATTATGTTATGAAAACCTTAAATGATAAAATGTTGGCCAATGCGGCACTGCTTTTCGTGCTGGCTTTGTTTGCTGTAATTGCAGTGCAATGGTATATGTCACCGGCCTATAGCATGACGAATGAAGCTGTGCTGCAGAAAACTACCAACGAACAAATTTTTGTGTTGCCTCAACAACTGAAGGTGATGCAGCTTCAGGGAAACCTGAAAGAATTTACACTACTCGATTTGAGCGGTAACTTACAAAATAAGGCTGATTTTGGTAGTTATATTAGTATTCCTTTTGCGGAAATCTTAAAATCTGAAAACTTGAATAAAATTAAAAAAAGTGATAAACTTTTGGTGGTGGCCGCAACAGAATCAGAAGCTATGATGGCTGCCCAGTTGTTGATATCCAAAGGCATAGCCAATATGTCGGTGCTTTCTAATACAGTCAGTTTTACAGATCAAGTTCTCACGCAAGAAATGGATGCAGC
>CAZOEV010000238.1:0-4968 GCA_964578915.1 uncultured Lentimicrobiaceae bacterium | reverse complement strand
GCGCGTGCGCCCGACATACGAATTTGTACTGCGGTATAGCTGGCGTCCATGTTTAGAGCAGGTATTACAGGGTCAAAAATCAAAGGTTCACCACCTGCACCCTGGTCAATAATAGGAGTAGTGCCATCAGACTCATACTGCTGTCCAACTAAAAAATAGCCTGCTTTGCGCAAATCGCCATCTTCATAGCTGTTGTATTGAGACTCCAAAGCAGCAAAACCATTCCAGGGGCCAGCTTCCATATCAAAGGTTAAGTTGCTGTTGTAGTGTAAAGTACGCATATGCAGATTGAATCCTTGATAGGTATCTTCTTCAAAAGGAATAACAAAGATATTTTCAGGTGAATTGCCATTTTCAGTTACAAAAGGAGCCATTGGATTGCCTTCGAGGCTGTATTGGCCTAAAAGCATCACGCTGTCGATAGCCTGTTCGGCTTTAGCCCATTGAGGCGTTCCGGTGTAAACCTCGGCGTTGAGGTAAAGTTTAGCCAAAACTGAATAAGCAAAACCTTTGCCAGCACCTGTTTTACTGCTGCTGGCGGCAATCAGTGGTGCGCCTTCTTCAATATCTTTTACGATACGGTTAAAAATATCGGCACGCAGATTTCTTTTTGGAGCTTGGTCAGCTTCAAGGTAGCTCTCAACAAAAGGTACATCGCCATAGTTATCAATTAAAAGGTAGTGATAATAGGCCCGCAACACTTTTGCCTTGGCAATAGCTTGATCAATGATGGGATCGCCTATCAGCGACTGTTGTTCTTCAATAAATTTATTGGCTTCAACAATACCCGAATAATACCTGCTCCACATGCTGTTTACAGTTTCAGTATTATTGTCCCAGCTGTGTTGATGCATTACGCGCCATTTTCCACCATCGTCCCAGTCGCTACCACGGGTTGGAGGAGCTACTCCATCGCCAGTAAGTTCTTGTGCAAACCACCAGGCTCCCCAGTCAAGAAATTCGCGCATGGGGGCATAAATGGGACTCATTTTTAAAACAGGATCGGGCGTAAACTCATCGGCCGGAATCCTGTCGTAGAGTTTCTCATCAAGTTTAGTACAGCCAAACTGAACGGCTGTAAGAACTATAAGTGCTATGATTATTTTTTTCATGTTACGTTGCTGTTAAAGGGTGACATTAACTCCAAAAGTGAAAGTACGTGTTTTTGGGTACACATTGTATTGGTCGAGGCCAAAAGATAGCCCGTTAGTAGATATTTCTGGGTCGATGCCACTGTAATTCGTTATAGTGAGTAAGTTATTAGACGTGAAATAGAGTCTGATATTGCGCACAACACCCAAATTTTTGATGTTATAACCAATACTAATATTGTCAAGTCGGATAAAACTTCCATCTTCCAAGTAATAACTGCTCAGCTTAGGATTGTCGTTCAAGCCATTTGCTGCTTCATCTAAAGCGGATTCTAACACATTAATTTCCGGCAGCCAGATTGGGTTTCCAAAAATAAGCTTGGTGGTGTTGAATATTTCATAACCATAAACAGCACGCAGGCTAAAGCTCATATCCCAGTTTTTGTAGAAAGTAAAATAGTTAGACCATCCCAATTCAAAATCAGGCTGTGCACTACCTACAACACGTCTTTCGGCATCTTCCAAGTTACGTGTTACTCCGCCTGAGGCTGTATAGAAAAGGAATTTTCCATCGGCTGAAAGTCCGGCATATTCAGGCATAAACCAAGTGCCAAGCGCTTTACCAGGCTCCACAATTTGTGTCCAGTTTAAGTCGCCTACAAGACCGCGGCCTTCCAACCAACCTTCTTTTTGTGCTGACCAGTTAAACTCGTCGTTAGATAAGGAAACAACTTCTTGTTTGTAGGTTGAAAAAACAAAGCTGGTTTTCCAATCAAAGTTCTTATTGCGAACCGGATATACCTGAACATAGGCTTCAAAACCAGTTACTTTAAACTCGCCAACATTGGCCCATATTCTGTCAACCGGATTAGGAGGAACAGGAACCGTATATTGTCCAAGCAAATCGTAAGTGTTTTTCTGGAAGAAGTCTAATGAACCAGAAATTTTATCTTCAAAAATACCAAAGTCAATTCCAATGTTTAACTCAGCATTTTCTTCCCATTTGATATTTGGGTTAGCATTATGCGAAAATCCAAAGGCAACGGACTCTTCACCAGTTTCAAAGTTGATGGAGTTTCCAGTACGAATATAATACGCCAAGGAAGTGTAGTTGGAAAATTCCTGGTTACCAGTGATACCGAAACCTACACGTAATTGAAGGTTGTTGATAAAGTCTAGGTTATCCATAAAATCTTCACTACTGATTCGCCATGCAGCAGATGCTGAAGGGAACCAACCCCATTTATTGTTATCGCCAAATCGTGATGAACCATCGCGACGAAGCGTAGCAGTGACGAAATATTTAGAATTGAAATTATACATACCTCTACCAAAGAATGAAATCAGGCGATTAGATTCTTTGTAAGAATTAATATCGCCAGCAACTACATTCTGGAAAAGCGAGAGGTCATTTGACTGTGTATAGTTGAGGAAAGGTTTGCGTCCTTGAGCAGAAAATCCAGTGCTAAAATCTTCTTGGAAGGAATAACCGGCAACAAAGTTGAGGTTGTGTTTTCCAAATTCTTTAAGGTAACGAAGGGTTGTTTCCAATACTTTTGAATCGTAGTTTCCATAGCTTCTGCGGCCGTAGCCAGAGGTAGTTCCCAAGCGAATGGTAGAAGGCTCAAAATAGAAGCTTTCGTAATCGTCGCGCGTATATCCAAGGTTTACACCCGCCGAAATGCCGCGATAAATATCTAAGTCAGCTTTAAAGAAACCGAAAAATCTTTTGGCAGAGCGATCGTTCTGAATATTGTTTGCTATAGCAACCGGATTCCAGTAATTAAACTGGCGTTGTGTTTCGTAAAGTTCGCCATCAGCTCCATATAAAGGATCTGTGGGATTGCGTTGAAATGCCTGATACAAAACATCATTCGGGCCATTGCTTGTATAACTGATATAATCGTTCTCTTCAAAAGTACCAGAAATACCCGCTGACATTGTTAAGCGATCGTCAAAAGCCTTCTGGTCAACATTAATACGTCCGATTGTTCTTTTTTTCTCTGTTCCAATAATAACACCTTCAAAATCTTGATGATTTAAAGAGACGCGATAACTAGATTTTTTATCACCACCAGAAATTGAGAGGTTATAATTTTGTGATGTTCCAGGGCGGAAAATTTCATCCTGCCAGTCCGTATTAGCGCCACCATCCTGGAAGTTCAGGTTGTTTTCGGCAACATAATCGCGGATTTGATCGGCATTTAAAAGATCAAGTCTGTTTGAAACATAGTCTGTAGAGAGATAGGTGTTGAAATCTATCTGGGCTTCACGAGTTCCAATACCATCGGTTCCGCGTTTGGTTGTAATCATGATAACGCCATTAGCGCCACGCGAACCATAAATAGCAGCAGAAGAAGCGTCTTTTAAAACGTTCCATGATTCGATATCCTCGGCAGCAATAGTGGTAGGGTCAACACCAGGAATTCCATCCACAACATACAATGGACTAGTTCCAGTATTTAAGGAAGCAGCGCCACGAATTTTAATATCAAAACCAGCATTGGGGTCGCCACCTTTTTTAGTAACGCTAACACCAGCAATTTTACCTTGAATGGCTTGCACTGGGTCAGTAAGCACTCCGGCGTTCATTTCGTCAGCCTTTATGGAGGCAACGGCGCCCGTTCTATCGCTCTTTTTTTGCACACCATAACCAATTACCACAGTTTCTTCCAAAATAACGGCATCTACTTCCAAACCCAAATTGAGTGTTCTGGTTTCGCCAGCATTTAAATTTACTTTTTCGGTAGTGGGCAAAAAGCCAACAAAACTGGCTTCTACTTCTACTTCTTGACCTGTCGGAATATTTTCCAATACATAGTTACCGTCAAAATCTGTAGAAGTTCCAATGAGTGTTCCTTTTATCAAGACATTGGCTCCGGGCATGGTTTCGCCCGTTGATCTGTCTGTAACGACACCCCGCAAGGTAGCCGTTTGTCCGAATGCACTACTGAGGGCAAAAAGCAACAACAGTAAAGGCATCATCCTTTTGGTAAACTTGTTCATATTTAATTTTTTGTGTTAAAAGTGATTTTGAGAATTCAAATAATCATTAGGTATTGAATGTTAATGTAAATTTAGTTTTTTATTAGATCAAAAATGCTCTCACAAAAATATATAATCCTGTTAAGGATACGCACAAAGATAACTAAAAACAAGGTATATTGTTTTCGCAATCGGTTGAAATTTATATGTACATTTGGAAATAGTTATAAATCAGCATTATTTTTGTAATTTTAATGCCGAATTCACAGCCATTAAACAGTATAAAACCGTATCCGTCGATGAAACGTCAAATCACAATTAAAGACATCGCTCAAAAACTTGGGCTGTCAACTTCCACTATTTCAAGAGCTTTGAAAGATCATCCCGATATTAGTCCTAAAACACGGACAGCCGTAAAAGAGTTGGCAGCGCTGTTGGGCTACCGTCCCAATCGCATTGCGCTTAATCTCAGAAATAACTCCACCAGGACGATTGGATTGATAATTCCAGAGATAGAGCACTATTTTTTCTCGGCTATTATTAATGGTATCGAGGAGGTAGCCTATAAAAATGACTACAGTGTGATGGTTTTTCAGTCTGATGAGAGTTATAAACGAGAAGTAATCAATACACAAGCGGTACTTACAAACCGGGTTGATGGTGTTTTGGTTTCGTTTTCAAAGGAAACCAAGGACTTTTCACATTTCCAAAAATTGATTGACAACGAAATTCCTGTGGTATTTTTTGATCGTGTAATCGATGCCCTGCAAGCTGATCAAGTAGTTGCCGATGATTATCAGGGCGCTTTTTTGGCTGTAAATCACTTAATAGAAAAGGGCTGTAAAAGCATTGCGCACTTTGCTGCACCGCAGCATCTTGCCATAGGAAAGCA
>CAZOEV010000237.1:0-5005 GCA_964578915.1 uncultured Lentimicrobiaceae bacterium | reverse complement strand
CATCTCGCAAAGTTCTCGACTGCAGTACATTAAATTTCTTGAATGCTGTAATAACGACCGGAGGCGGCGCTGTATTTATAATTATATCATCAGGATAGAAGGCGTTAAAACCATTCATGCCACCGACAAATATTTCGCCATCCGAAGCGATAAGCGCCGCATTCAGGTTAAATTCATTGCTTTGAATACCATCAGTAACATCATAATTGGTGAAATTAAACTGATCGGGATTAAAACGCGACAGACCCCAATTGGTAGTTATCCAAATAATTCCATCTTTATCTACCAACGCTTTGTAGGTAACATTATTTGGTAAGCCATCTTTTTCAGTAAACGCCCTAAACGTTCCAAGCGCTGGATCAAATTTAACCAAACCCCCACCGCGCGTGCCTATCCAAAAAACACCATCCTTATCTTCAGTAATCGAAAAGAATTTGTTAGTAAGCATTTCGTCCTGCTCTCGCATATTATCTGGAATAGTAAAAACTTCAAAATCATTAGTTTGAGGCTGATACTGCAACAGACCATTGGCCGAAGCCAGCCACAAACGCTCTTTTGAATCAAGAAATACATCGTAAACACGACCCGCTCCAGCATTTGCATCCGCACGATACCGCATAAATAGTCCCGTTTTTTCGTCTAGGATGCCAAAACCATCATCAGTAGCCACCCATAAACTACCCGTGGCGTCTTCCTGTATATCAGTCACATAATTATTTGGCAAGGAGCCTGGATTTTTTTGGTCTGATTTGTATTGCGTAAAAAATTTTGTTTTTGGATTATAGGCATTGAGTCCCGCATTTCGGGTGCCTATCCAAATAGTTCCATTACGACTTTTGTAAAGGCTTCTGACTAGATTTTCGGAAAGGGTATTCTCCGTATTAGGCTTCATGCTGATAAAGTCGTAGCTATTTTCAAGCTTATTAAAAATACTGATGCCGGCATCCGTTCCAATCCAAAAAATACCAGGTTCTACTTCCAAAAATGCCCAAACAGAATTATTTGACAAACTGTTTTCGTATTGCGGGAAATGCCGGTAAGTTCTGAATTTGGAGGCATCTTTATTCAGCATATTCAAACCATTGAAAGTGCCAACCCATATATTGTCGTTGTGATCGGTATAAATGCAATGAATACGGTTATCCGATAGTGAGTAGGATTTATTTGCCTCGTTGATATGGCTGTTGACTTTTCCACTCTTAAAATCGAGGTAAAACAAGCCTTGCCCGTTTGTGCCAATCCACAATCCTTCTCTGGCATCTGCATAGAGGCTCAGAATCTCCACTTTTTGATCGAAGCTTTGCAGTTCGGGTAATTCGACAAAATAGAAGGCCTTTTTGTCGGAATCAAAGCGTGCCAAACCACTTTTAGTGCCTACCCACAATCTATTGTAACTATCAAAGGTTATGCTAGTTACATGATTATCTGGCAAGCTTGTAGTATCAGCAACTATATGAAAGTAACGGGTAAGGCTTTGGGTTTCTATTTCGTAATAAACCAGTCCGTAGCTGGTAGCAATCCAATAGTTATAGCTACTATCTTGCTTCATCATATTCATGTGATTGCTACGCAATGGGTTTCCATAATCGCGACTAAAAACCTGACCAAAGCTGTTCGTAGCCGGCAGATATGAAGATAATCCACTGGCAGTGCTTATCCAAATTTTTCCGTTATGGTCTTCATAAATATGATTAATCCAATTGTTAGTAAGGCTTGCGGAATCATTTCCATCACTCAAAAAATTTGTGATACTGTTAGTTGACATATCCAGCAAGCTAAGGCCTTCCTCAGTGCCAATCCATAGCGTATCGCCTTTTTGATGAATGCTTCTAATATTCTCGTTGCTCAAGCCATGCTCTTTATTGTAAAGCAGAAATTCGTAACCGTCATATCGGTTTAAGCCGTCCCAGGTGCCAAACCACATAAAGCCGTCGCTGTCCTGCAAAATACTATTAACCGTGTTTTGGCTCAAGCCCTTTTCAATACGCATGTTTTCTGATAAGATACGGTCAAAATAGAGCGGCGAATCAGTGGATTGGCCAAAAGCAAGATGAGCCATAAACAGCAGCAAAATCGCGCCAAAAAAGTGTCTGGCAGCAGAAAAAATCACAGAAAAACCCTGTTTTCTAGGTTGCGCTAATTCACTCTTTTCTTTGTCCTTTTCCATTGTTTATTTTTTCGCTCCATCTTTTTTATCATCTGCTGTGCCGCCTTTGATTGCTTTTTGAGATGTGCTTTTACCTCTTTTTGATAGTCCTTTTCAGCCTGCTTTTCTAAATTACGCTCCAACTTTTGGTGCGCTTTTACTCCCCGCGATTTAAACATGCCACATGAAGAAAACGCTATACTGAACAGCAAAATTATAGACAACCACAAAACCAACTTTCGATGCATGTTTTTAACAAGTTTTTTTTACGGACAGAATTACAAAACTAAGAAATCTTTGGTGAGGCACCTTACTTGTTTTTTATTCCTGACTTTTCGTATTCTCATCCACGAAATTTCCTTTTCAGCGCATTTGATGTAATTGATATACTTTTGCCATTGAAAAAGCGTTCAGCAAACAGTCAATTTAAAAATGTTATGCTTCTGATGAACATGCGCCTAATTTTTGGTTTTTTATTTGTTTTGCTTGTGCTTATCCAGTCCGGCTGCACAAAAGAGGAGATTAATCCCAACGATCCCAAAGCCTACATCAATATTACCATCGACCCAAACAGCACTTTTTATCAGGAGCTAAACACCGTGGGCGGCTGGATGTATCTGACTTCCACTCCGCCCAGCCGTGGTATAATTGTGTATCGCTATAACCTCTCCGAATTTTTGGCTTACGACCGCATGCCGCCTAACGAGCCCAACAACTGCTGCGTTGATGGCAGTTGTACACGACTTATTGTTGGCGATTATTTCCCGTTTGCCTACGACGAATGCAACGAAATATCTTACCTACTGCTTAATGGAGGTATTATTGAAGGCGAAGGAAAATTTCCGCTCATCCAATACAATACTACTTATAACGGCCAGCTGCTGCGGATTTTTAACTAAAAAAAACACTTCCTGCCGGGGCAGGAAGTGCTTTATGTAGTATATAAAAAACGAAGTCTTAATACCTGTAATGATCTGGTTTGTAGGGTCCTTCAACCGGAACACCCAAATAATCTGCCTGTTCTTTAGTGAGTTTAGTAAGTTTTACACCAATCTGCTCCAAGTGCAAGCGTGCCACCTCTTCGTCAAGGTATTTGGGCAGACGATAAACACCAATCTCATATTTGTCTTTATTTTCCCACAAATCAATCTGTGCCAAGGTTTGGTTAGTAAATGAGTTGCTCATCACAAAACTTGGATGTCCGGTGGCGCAGCCTAAGTTTACTAAACGTCCTTCGGCCAACAAAAAGATTGCATTACCCGAAGGCATCACATATTTGTCAACCTGAGGCTTGATATTTATGTGCTCAATATCTTTTGCTTCGTGAAGGGCATCAACCTGAATTTCGTTGTCGAAATGACCAATATTGCAAACGATGCTCTGGTCTTTCATCTGACGCATGTGATCCAGCGTGATAACATCTTTGTTTCCTGTAGTAGTAACAAAAATATTTCCAATTTTCAATGCATCTTCTATGGTAGCCACTTCAAAGCCTTCCATAGCAGCCTGCAAAGCGCAGATAGGATCAATTTCTGTAACAATTACGCGTGAGCCATAAGATTTCAGGGATTTGGCAGAACCTTTTCCTACATCGCCATAACCTAAAACCACACAAACTTTTCCAGCGAGCATCACGTCAGTAGCACGTTTGATGCCATCGGCCAGTGATTCGCGACAGCCGTATAAGTTGTCAAATTTCGATTTGGTTACGGAGTCGTTCACGTTGATGGCCGGAACCAGCAATTTACCAGCTTCTTTCATCTGATAAAGCCTGTGAACACCAGTGGTGGTTTCTTCCGAAACGCCTTTCCATTCTTCTACAACGGCATGCCAGTGTTTAGGATTGTCAAGGTAAGTTTCCTGCAAAATCTTCATTAATGCTTTTTCTTCAAGACTTCCGCCGGCAATTTTCAACAATTCCGGGTTTTTTTCAATCTCAAGACCTTTGTGAATCATTAAAGTAGCGTCGCCACCATCGTCAACGATAAGGTGTGGCCCTTTGCCGCCTTCAAAAGTAAGCGCCTGCTTGGTACTCCACCAATATTCTTCTAAAGTTTCGCCTTTCCAGGCAAAAACAGGAACGCCGGTTTCGGCAATTGCAGCCGCCGCGTGATCCTGCGTTGAAAAAATATTACAACTGGCCCAGCGCACATCAGCACCCAGCTCAATAAGCGTTTCAATCAAAACCGCAGTTTGAATGGTCATGTGAAGTGAACCTGTAACACGCGCTCCCTGAAGTGGTTTTTCTTTGCCAAATTTCTCACGCAACGACATCAGTCCCGGCATTTCTTTTTCGGCTATTTCAATTTCTTTTCTTCCCCAGGATGCCAGCTTTAGGTCAGCAATCTTGTAAGTTGTCTCTGTCATGGTATTATTCATAACTTTTTGCTATATAGTTTTTTAGATCATTAAAAAGGGCTGCAAAAGTAGCAGTTTTTAGTTAATCTAACAATATAGCAGGCCGCTTTGTTGCACAAAGGCTTTTAATAAATTTCATATAAGGAGCTATCATTTTGATTTACTGGTTTTTACATCGATATTTTTAAACCCCTAATTTAGATTCTTTCCAAATAGTTGCGCTTAAGACCAAAAATGAATTAATTTTGCAGCACGTATTTCAAATTTCCCACCTCAAATTGGGTTTTTTGATTTATCAAGAAGAGTGGAGAGACTAGGCTCAACGAAACTCTAGCAACCTTCCCCGGCGGGAGTGGTGCTAAGACCTAAACCGGCTGAAATCAGCAAGGTGATAATAAATTAAACAATTTTACCCATGCAGCAAACTGTAATTTTCAAAAAGAATTTGACTTCTGAATACTTTCAGGAAGCTTAATGCTGCCCAAAAAACATCATCATGCA
>CAZOEV010000236.1:3942-5029 GCA_964578915.1 uncultured Lentimicrobiaceae bacterium | reverse complement strand
TGTGTTTAGGATTATTTTTATATCTAACGCTAGTGATCGATTTCTTGCATACCAAAGATTGAGACAAACTTTGTCGGGCCAAAGGATGTTGTCGTAGTATTCTTCAGGATTGGGCTGATAGTCTAGAATGGACTGTTCATTAGGATAAAACATGCTGTCAAGGCCGGTGAGACCTGGAAGTAGTGTCCATATTAATTGATTTTCTCCTTTAAGTGTGTCGTAATAGCCCGGAACATCAGGCCTGGGACCAACAATATTCATGTCTCCTTTTAAAATATTGAAGAGCTGGGGAAGTTCATCAATTTTTGTTATACGTATAAATTGACCAAAGGAGGTGATGCGATGATCTGTGCTTAGCGTGATTGATGTTTTGCTGCTGTTAAGTTTCATTGATCTGAACTTGAAAATTGTAAAGGGCTTGCCTCCATATCCAATGCGTGTTTGTTTGAATAGCACAGGACCTGGCATGCTTATTTTTATTAGAAGGGCAATAATGAGCATGAGTGGTGCAAGTAGCATGAGTGTGACAAAGGTAAGAAGGAGGGAAAGAATACGGCTCATATGGTTTTTTGAATTAAGAGACTTTAGCGAGGTAAGCGACTTGAGCGAACTGAGCGACGTTAGCGATGGGGAGACGTTAGCGAAGTGGAGACGTTAGCGAAGTAAGAGAATGTTTACCATGACCAATTCTCGGGTTTACTGCTCATTGTGACTAGCATGGCTATGATGTGGTCGTATTTGTCATTGATATTTGTATGGGTTTGTTTATCAATATAGCTGCATTCAAGTGCATAGTCTAACCATACCTGAGTTTCTGCAGCTTCTCCTTCAGAATCAGATAATTTTGAAATAAAATGCTTTGGATACCTGCGTTTACGGAAAGCTTCAGCAAGATTACCTGATACCGATCTGGATGATCGTCTGATTTGGTCAGTTAGTGAATAAGTTTCTTCTTTGGGAAAGGTCTTGCTAATGTTGAAAATTTCCATGCCTGCTTCGAAGGAGAGTTGGAAGACTTTGAGATCACGGTGGGTTTTGATTTTTTCGGACATGTTTTTTTTTGAATTAGACTTTTGTGACTTGAGCG
>CAZOEV010000236.1:2994-3842 GCA_964578915.1 uncultured Lentimicrobiaceae bacterium | reverse complement strand
AACTGAGCGACTTGAGCGAACTGAGCGACTTGAGCGAACTGAGCGACTTGAGCGAACTGAGCGACTTGAGCGACTTGAGCGATGTAAGCGAAGGGGTGACTTGGGCAATCGTTCGCTTAGTCCGATTTACATATCTTGCTTTCTTCCGTCTTTTTTAACTATTTGATTATTTGGTTGATCTTTTGGACTAATTCCTGATATTTATAATTGCTGAGGCTTGATACTTTGCCTTTGATTAAGCGTTGTTCCAAAACAAATATTTTATGAAACCGAATATAGCTTTTCGCTGGCAGACTATCAGTTACATCGGCATTGGTTAGAGCGATGCTGAGGTTATCTTGTTTCAACTTTGAAGTGATTTGAACAATCATTGTGTCGCCGGTATGATGAACTTTTTCGTTCGATATAACAACCGCCGGACGTAGTTTGTAGCCTTTATTGTCGGTAAATGGAACCGGAATGATAACAATATCTCCTTTTGTAAATTTCATTAACGCGCAATCTTTAGTTTTTCTATTGCCCAGCTATCCCAAATATCATCTTCTAAGCTACCCCATTCTTTTTCGAGTGTACTTTCGGTCAATACAACAAATGGCACTTCTTCTTTTTCTTCAATCATTTCAATACTTTTAACATCGTCAAGTTGTGATAAAAGTTTTTTAAGAAAGATAGCCGATGTTTTGCTTTTAGGTGTTATTACAATGTGTTGCATTATTAAATTTTTTATCAAAGATACGTAAACTTTATTGAATTTTTGTAACCTGATTTGAGCGACTTTGGCGAGGGGGAGATGTGAGCGATGGGGCGACTTGAGCGACTTGAGCGATGGGGCGACTTGAGCGACTTGA
>CAZOEV010000236.1:0-2894 GCA_964578915.1 uncultured Lentimicrobiaceae bacterium | reverse complement strand
TGAGCGATGGGGCGACTTGAGCGACTTGAGCGATGGGGCGACTTGAGCGACTTGAGCGAGGGGGCGACTTGAGCGACTTGAGCGATGGGGCGACTTGAGCGACTTGAGCGATGGGGCGATGGGGCGATGTGAGCGAAGTGATTAGTGCTACTTTCGCTAAAGTCGCTTCGTTCGCAAAGTCGCTTACGTCTCTTCCCTCGTCATTGCCATTGTTCTACCAACAAAAAGCTAGCGATCTTGGTGTATTCCATCAAAATCTGCTTGGCACTTTCGCGATCTGTCCACCATTTTTGGGAGTTAAAACCGGAGTATTTACTTGGCACACTGATGATAGTGATTTTTAGGCTGTGATCTTTGAAACTGTCTTTAAAAATCATGGAAGCGCGGCGCATGTGGGCTGCTGAAGAAACAATAATCAGTGTATCAATATCCTGGTTTTGTTTGATCCAAGCTGCGGTGATTTCAGCTTCTTCGCGGGTGCTGGCGGCTTGGCCAGGGATGATAGTGATGAGGCTGTCGGGAATGTTGAACTGGGATAATGCTTGTTTGGATAATTCTGCAAAGTTTGGGATGTGAACATTGTATTGTGCCAGATATTGGCTACCATACTGGATGTTGTTCACAATGATAATTTCTTTTGTGATACCGCTATTATAAATATCTTTTGCTTGTAAAATACGATCGGCAATAGAGCCCATAAGGATGAGGGTGGCGTCGGAATTTAGTATTTGATCTTGTTTAACCAAATATGTGCCAGCAGAGCGGAGTAGTAGTAGGGTTGCTGTTAAGAGTAGAAGTGAGAGTAAGAGTTTGAGGAGTTTCATGGCGAATTGAGCGAATTGAGCGAATTGAGCGAACTAAGCGACGTTAGCGAAAGGGCGACGTGAGCGAACTAAGTGACTTTGGAGCCTTAGAGAAGGGGCGAATTTAGCGGTGGAGCGATGGTATGAAGGATTTATTCGGGCTTAATTTGTTCTTCTATCAGATTTTTAATTTCGGGGATGAAATTATATTTAACTAAGTCTTTTTTACTAAGGGTGAAGTACTTGTAGTTGTTTTTCTTGTATGCGGTATAGAAAGATTTTATGGTTTGGATAAATTGATTGTCAAGCTTTTTTCGTTGTGCTTCCAAAAACTGTTCAAAGTTATCCCATCCGTTAAAGATGGTTTCTGTATAGGGCTCAAATACAAAGTCATGGTCAATATAAGAGCTCAATGAGTTTCCTGATATAAGCCGCCGCCTGACTATAAACAATAAATAGTCTTTGGGCTTTGAAAGTATGAATTTATAAATTATGGCAAGGGATTTCGGTGTAAGGTGTACTTCATTTTCATTGTCAACAGAATCCCAGCAGGAATATAGTTGTTCAAAAGCTGTTTCTATATCAGGATTTATGTCTTTACTATTGATATATTTTTCAAGACGACTTTCACAAAGCTGCTGAAACTCTTTTTGTGGAAAAATCACCTCTGGATCATTCGTTTTGTATTGCTGATTGAAAAGATAAAAAAGATTAAAGCATGATTTTTCTGGGCTAAGCTTAATAAGCGCGTTAATTATTGCTTGCTGTATCTCAACTTCCTTATAAAAGGGCTTCAACTCCCCTATCATCTTCATTATTTTATCTGTGTGACTGATTCTAATTTCATCGATAAAAATAAAGGTTTCAAGCAGTTCTAAACCAGCCTCATTTAGGGGGAATTTATTGAAATCGAGGAGATAATTAACCATTTGTCTAACAGCTTGCTTATCCTCTGCGTTTTCAGTATATAGCTTAGATAGCTGTGAAAACTTAGTCTTCATAAATGATTTGATCTATTTGGTCAAGAATTTCCTGCTGATTGTGATCAAAAGTAAAGTAATTATTATAGTGACGGGTGTAGCGTATTCGTTTCTTTTTATCCATGCTGCTATCGTTAGGGAATAGCTTATTCAGTAAGTAGTGACATTTTTCTTCGTCTGAATTAAACCTATCGGAAACTCGTTTCGTTTCCTTGAGCCTAACGTGGATATTATCTCTCTCCAAAAGCATAGCGCTTTCTGATTTCAAAAGCGTATATGTTGCAGGAAATTTCAAACGGATAACTTCCAGTATGAAGAAGTCCATAAAATCTACTTTATTGGCTACCAGCGGCCATATCAAGTTCATCCCGTTGATTAAGCGTTTGATGTCGCGGATTGTAGTAAGTATGTCCATCAATCTGTAGTAAACAATAAAAACCTCGGGATTCATTTGGTCTTTTTCGTCTTTTGTGGTAAGCTTTTGTTTATTGCCATCAGTAAAATATTGTGAAAAATGGTCTTGTAGCTTATCTACAAGATATCTTTTCAATTTATCAGTGCTAATATTCCCCATTGGAATCTCAACCTGAAAAAACTTGGTGAAAAACGCTGATGCCTTTTTAATTTTGGCATTTTTCAATTGATTAAGGAGATAGTCTTTATCAAAAGCTACAATAAATAGGATGTTCGGGAGATTACCCACATTGCGGATAATATTAAATATTTCGATTATCTCGTTTGCTTGCAGGCGATCCAGATCATCAATAAAAACAATCAGTCTTTTGCCAGATGACAGGATGCTTTGTTTGATGGAATTGATGTAAGTATTAACTGGCTGCTGTTGGGAAAAAACTGGTGTGAGTTTTGAAAACCATTGGCTATTTGATTGAAGAATTTCATTGATATACTTATCATAGTTCTTACCCGAGTTTAAAATATAGGGCTTTAGCAGCAAATGCAATTCCTTGAGGAAAGGAGCCGATAGGTTAATCTCAGCCTCATACTGCCAGGCATTGAAATCCATGATAATATTGGCTGGATTTCGCATGAGTTGAGATTTCACAAGATTGAATAGACTTGATTTGCCAGAACCCCAATGCCCGCTTACACC
>CAZOEV010000235.1:0-5033 GCA_964578915.1 uncultured Lentimicrobiaceae bacterium | reverse complement strand
AAAAAACTTACACTGAACACCTATTTTAATTATGTAAATAGCAAAGTTAAAAACCGTCCCGGCCTTTCTGATGCACACGACAATCCCAACCGTAACTTTATTCACATGCCACGACATATTCCCACTTCATCGCTCAGTAATTATTATCAGGACGCTGATGGACAAGAAGTTACTTGGTATCAAAATTGGAATTGGATGACCAATCCATATTGGAATATTCAATATCAAAAAAATCAGGACAGCCGCAACCGCTATTTCGGGCATATCTCGCTCGATTATAAATTCAGCGATCGTTTACGCCTGATGGTGCGCACCGCTCCCGATGTTTCCAAAACGGATTTTTGGTCTATCGATGCTATGAAAGGCATGATTTACAGCCAAGGCAGATACAGCGAATCAAGTAATAAACAGCAGTTGTTCAATAGTGATTTCTTAGCAACCTACAACGATAGCTGGACCGAAAACATCCGCTACACCATTAATATAGGCGGTAATGCCATGTATTACAAAAACGAAAATAAGGTGGCCAATACCGAAGGCGGCCTCGTTGATCCTTATATTTATTCGATTGAAAACAGCTTGAATCCAATTTATCGCCGAGAATATCTAAGCGAAGCGGCCAAAAACTCGCTTTACGCCTTCGCTCAACTTGAATATAAACGCTTTCTGTATTTAGACCTTACTGCCCGAAATGACTGGTCTTCAACGCTTCCGGCTAACGACAATTCCTTCTTTTACCCTTCGGTGAGTCTAGGTTTTGTGTTTACAGAACTGATGGAAAAGCAAAACTTCCTCAGCTTTGGAAAAGTGCGAGCAAGTTATGCCGGCGTTGGCAGCGATGCCGATCCTTATCAACTTGAAACTACTTACGAAATTATTGATAATGAAGGCTATGGCGATATGGC
Organism: uncultured Lentimicrobiaceae bacterium; assembly: GCA_964578915.1. Taxonomy (GTDB): domain Bacteria; phylum Bacteroidota; class Bacteroidia; order Bacteroidales; family F082; genus UBA5536. The sequence goes on along the minus strand of CAZOEV010000235.1, from coordinate 4,128 downwards.
ATTTATCGACCGTACCATTCCTAACTTAGGCTTGCTACCCGAATTAGTCAACTCATTTGAAGCCGGAACCGAGCTAAAATTCTTTGGAAAACGCATCGGCTTGGACGTAACTTATTACGATACCCGCTCACACAATCAAATCACAAATATGCCGGTATCAGCGGCTTCTGGATATTATTCGGCCATCGTCAATGCCGGAATTATCCAGAACAAAGGCTGGGAAGTCCAAGTGATTGCCACACCACTTCAAAGCAAAAAATTACGTTGGGATTTGAATCTGGCATACGCCAAAAACCAGTCACAAATTTTGGAACTGGCGCCTAATGTAGAACGTGCAACGCTATACGAACATTGGCGACTCTCCATAGAAGCGCGTCCCGATCACCCTTATGGCGATATTGTGGGTTACGACTTTTTGCGTGATGAAGCCGGCAATATTTTGGTGGATAAAACCGGCATGATACAGCGCGACGAAACGCCAAAAGTATTGGGTAATTTCACGCCAGATTTCAGTCTGTCGCTGAGCAGCAGTTTCAGCTATAAAAGCTGGAGCATGTCGTTTCTGCTTCATGGCCAGTTTGGCGGCGAAATGTTTGCCGGCACCAATATGTATGGCTACGGCTATGCCGGAAATTTTGAAGAAACCCTTGAAGGCCGCGAAGGCTGGTTCAACTCTGAAGCAGAGCGCGAAGCAGCGGGTTTAGCTCCCAACGAATGGACTGCCACTGGTGGCCTGCTTTTAGAAGGCGTTTATGCTCCCGGAACCACTATTGACGGAATGGATGTAAGCGGCCAACCCAATCAAAGCTATGTTGATCCGTATCAATATTACCAAAAATTGAGCCTTTGGCAGGAAGAAATTCACGAGCCATTTATTTACGATGCCAGCTTTATCAAACTGCGCGAATTAAGCATTAATTATCAATTGCCTAATGCTTTAGCACAGAAATTGCGACTAAAAAAAGCATCAGTTGGTATGTTTGGCAATAACCTCTGGCTCATTTATAGCGAAGTGCCCAACCTGGATCCGGAAACCATGCTCACCAATGGCAACGGACAAGGCTATGAATTGTATTCTTATCCCAATAAGAGAAGTATTGGTTTTTCAATCACCATAAATATTTAAGTCCGATGAAAAAGATATACCTAATACTTATTATTGTTTTATCGACAGCTTTCCATTCCTGCGTAAAAGACTTGGGCGAACTCAATAAAGACCCCAATAATTCCACTATTTCTGATCCTGATTTATTGTTCAAATACGCCATCAAACGTGGCATGGGCAGTTATATCACTAACTCCAATTTGGAATATAACGGCCTGCAGCAGTGGATGATGTATTTTGCCAAACGCAATGGCGTGGAGCCAGGCAACGAATATCCTTCGCCTTCTGGCGGCGATGCCTTTTGGAACGAGAGTTATATCGATGCTATGAACAACGCTGAAGTGATTATTCGGGAAGCCGGAACAGCACCTGAAATGACTAATAAAAAGGCAGCCGCTATTGTTTGGAAAAGCTTTATTATACATCGCGTTACTGATTTATGGGGTGATGCTCCTTATTCAGAAGCCCTTTCAGGAAATCCAAACCTGGAATTTACACCAGTTTATGATAGTCAAGAAAGTATTTACACGCAGCTATTTCAAGATTTAGCAACTGCTGAAGCTGCTTTTGATGGAGGAATGCCGTTTTTCACCGCAGAATCAGATTTGCTTTTTGGTGGTGATATTTCTAAATGGAAACGCTTTGCCAATGCTTTGCGTTTTCGGCTGGCGATGCGAATTTCAGTTGTAAATCCTACACTTTCACAGCAGCAGCTCAATGATATTAATCCTGAAGAACTTATTAATGATGAATCACAATCAGCTGCATTTCAGTTTAATAGTGTATTTAACAAACCACTTTACGAAGCCACAGTTATTCGTTATCAAGAAGGCGAGCAGTATATCAATCCAAGTAAGTTTTTAACAGATCTGCTCGTAAATAGTAATGATCCGCGCATCAAATATATCCTCAAAAAAACCAGTCTTTCTGAGGCTTTTCCGTTTATACAGACGTATCGAGGCGTTCCAAATTTACTGCCTTATAACAGCGATATTTGGGAAAACTACAACCTGGATGCGCAGTTGGGCGATCCACTGGGCAAATGGGGTGATGTGTCGCGCATTGGTGAATGGTACCTCAATAATGATAGGCCAATGCCGCTATTTTCGTATGCCGAGATGTGTTTTCTGAAATCAGAAGCAGCACTTAATGGAAGCTGGCCGGGTGATCCAATGGAATACCTCAAAACGGGCGTTCGGGCAAGCATGGAGGTGATTAATGCTTGGGCTGAAAGTCCTAAGATCAGTGAAATTGAGATAAGCAACTACCTGAATCAGTTGCAGACAGCCGATCTGGAGACCATCATCACCCAAAAATATATCCATTTCACATACGAAAACGTGATTGAAGCCTACGCAGATTGCCGCCGGACGGGATTTCCAGTTTTGCTTGATTATTATGGCGAACCCATCGACCAAGCCATCTTTCCAAAACGTTTAAAATATCCATATTCAGAATTTACCTATAACCGAGATAATTATTTACCAGCTATTGATCAACAAGGTATTGATAGTCAATTAACCCCACTTTGGTGGAATAAGTAACAACCTAAATAATATATTATGAGAAAAATTTTACTTCTTTTGACCTACATTTTTTCATTCTGGACATTACAGGCGCAGTCCACCGACAATAAATGCTGGTCTATCGACTATGAAACCTGGAACACCACTGGGCAACCCAGCCTGTATATTGATTGCGGCAACGACGAGGCATTCAACCTAAATAACGAGCTAAGCCTTGAAGTATGGGCGCGTGCCTACACCTTCGCAGAAAATCGGAAAATGATGGGAAAAATCTTTTATCAAGACCCCATTAACAACGGTTATGTACTTGGTTTTGAGAACTTGCATGTGTATGCCGAGTTTTTTAATCCTACGGCGCAAGAAGTACCACGCCCCGGCGATGGCCCTATGGAACCTGATTCGTCATTTGTGCATTTGGTTACAACTTTTTCGGTGAGTAGCGGCAAAATAAAAAATTACGTGAATGGTTTGTTAGCTGGAGAAACAAGCATGTTTCCTAGTGCGTCTATCAGACCTAACGACAATCCATTTATCATCGGAAATGCGCCTTGGGATATGCTTTCCTTTCAGTTTTATGGAGACATGGATGAGGTACGCGTTTGGAACAAAGCACTTAGTCAGGCTGAAATAAATGCGGCTATGCACCACGAACTCAATGGAACAGAAGCTAATTTGGTTGCCTATTACAACTTCAACGAAGCAATCGGAAATGCCGTTCCTGATAGCGGCCCCAATGGTTTTGATGGAACCTTGAGCAATTCAGATCACGAAAGCACAGGATTTGTTGCTTCTGCAGCGCCTGTTGGAAATAGTAAAATGGCCGGCATGAGCGATATCAAAGCGGCGTGGTACAGAAACAGCGAAAACTATCACCGTATCACAACAGATTATGGTATCACACTGATTTCCAATATTCAAGAAAAGGAATTTAGGAAATATTTAGTGGTTGGGCAAAATAATTTGGAAGGCGTAAGTACTGATTTCGCGCCTGAAAATCCACCTGCTGGTTTTATCCGCAGCACCAAGGAATATTATATCAATGCAGCAGGAAATGTTGGCGGAAGCCTTACCATTACGCTCGAAGGCGCTGCTGCTACGGATATTCCGGCAGAGACCGATATCAACCACTACGCGTTGCTTCACCGCGGCAATGCAGACGAAAATTTCACCGCTGTGATGCGCCCAACACGTCCTTTGGCAGGCGTTTTCCAGTGGAACGACATCCTATTTAAAGACGGTTTTTACGCTATTGGCTATGCTGAGGAAGAATTTCCAATTCAAGGCTGGATTTCTGTTGAAGAAAACGCCTTCGCAGAACTTGTTCTGGCGCCAAATCCCGTGAAGGAAAGCCTCCAAATTACAGGAATTCCACGCAATACCACTTTCAGCATATATGCCCTTTCCGGCGCAAAAATCATGACAGTAAAACTCAATGCATTTCAGCAGAATATCGATCTTTCTAAATTGAATAAAGGATTATATATATCTGTATTTGAA
>CAZOEV010000234.1:0-5034 GCA_964578915.1 uncultured Lentimicrobiaceae bacterium | reverse complement strand
CGTTTCACGGCGCTTACGAGTATGGCTTCAAAAGCACGTGGCCTGCATGAATATGTGGTGAAAGAAGGTGGTGCCGATCATCCAAATGCGCACGTTGACTTTAAGCTGGGTGATATGGTTACGACAACTATAAGCACTGCCAATGGCGAAACGGTGCTTTTGCAGCACGACACCAGTTTGCCAAGGCCGTATTCGTTGGGATTCAGGGTTCAAGGCACAAAAGGCTTATGGATGGATGTAAATAATTCCATTTATGTGGAAGGAAAAAGCGACCCGCATCGTTGGGAGGAAGCGCAATCTTGGTTGGATCGCTACGACCATCCGCTTTGGAAAAAGTACGAAAGTGTAGCTGCTGGCGCTGGCCATGGCGGCATGGACTTTTTTGTGGTGAATGGCTTTGTAGAAGCCTTGAAAGCTAAAGAACCAGTACCAATTGATGTGTTCGACTCAGCAGCCTGGAGCGTGATAACGCCTTTATCCGAACAGTCGGTGGCCGCCGGAGGTGCAGTGCAGCAATTCCCCGATTTTACAGAAGGAAAATGGAAGACAAAGCAAAATTTGTTTGCCCGTGACGACCAATATTAAATCACTGATAGGCAAGAGCTCTTATTCTGAAAAGTAATGGAAAACCCACAATTGAAAACAATTTTGGCAGTGTATAATTTATCTTTGGATGAGTATAGGCTGTCAAAACTGGGAAACGGACATATTCATCAGACATTGTTAGTCGAGCCAGTTGAAGAAATTGATGGGTCTCAAAAGTTTGTTCTGCAACAGCTTAACACAAAAGTGTTTAAATCTCCCTTGCAACTATCCGAAAATCATCAGTTTACTTCCTGTTTTTTAAAACAAAACGCACCGGATTATTACTTTCTCCCATATATTGCCAACAGCAAAGGCGAATTGCTGACCAGCTTTCTAAGTGATCAAAACAAGCTACAATATTGGCGATTGATGCCTTTTTTGGAAGGTAGAGTTTATGAAACAGTGGAAAACCAGGAGCAGGCTTTTATGGCAGCAATGGCTTTTGCTAGATTTTCTACCTTGATGGCTAAGGCCGATAAAAACCGTTTTCATAAAGTGTTGGATCGTTTTCATGATGGTGATTTTCGCTGGAATCAATTGCTTGAAGCTGAAAAAATGGCAAATAGCGTACAACTTTCAAAAGCCGCTGATGCGCTTAGGCAACTAAAAGATACTTATTGGATTGTTGAAAAAGCGATGCAATTGGAGCAACTTTTACCCGAACGCATTCAACACATGGATGCCAAAATAAGTAATGTTATTTTCACTAAATCAACTGATAATTCTGTCGTTTTGTTAGATTTAGATACCATTATGCCGGGAAACATCTTGTCGGATATCGGCGATATGATCCGTACAATGGCGGCCAATGTTTCGGAAAATGAAGCGGACATTTCTAAGGCCTTTATCCGTGAAAATGTGTTTGAAGCCATTAAAACGGCTTATTTGGAAGGAATGAGAGCGGAATTGACAGAACTAGAAAAAGCCAGTTTTAAGTTTGCCGGTCAAAAAATGATTCACTTACAGGCCGTTCGTTTTCTATCGGATTATTTAAATGGAAACAGCTATTATCCGGTGCAACAGGAAGATCAAAACCTGCTTCGCTGTCTCAATCAGCTGAGTCTTTTAGATTCACTTAATAGGCTGTAAAGCAATAGATTATCCGTGAAGTGAAAGTTGTTTTAGTTTTTCTAAATCCAACAAAGTTATGTCTTTGGTTTCGAGTTTGATGATGCCTGCGTGCTCAAATTCTTTTAAGATTCGTGTGGCACTCTCTTTGGTCATATTCGACATTTCGCCAATTTTCTGACGGGTGATATTGAGGTTGAAATGGTTCGAAGAATAAATTCTTTCCGAGAGATAAATCAGCACATCAGCCAGACGGCCATGCATTTGTTTTTGCGTTAGGCTAATCAATCGCTGGAAATTGCTAACACCATTTTGGCTACAATGCTTGAGTAAAGATTCTACAAAGTCAGGATTTATTCGCATCACTTTGCGCACATTTTCGGTGGCAATAAAACAGGCGGAAGTGTCCATAAGAGCCGAAACGCTGTAATGGTAGCGGTAATCGGTAAACAAACCCGGGCCACCAAAAAGTTTCCAGGGAGAGATGATTTCGAGTAACAGATTCTTTTTATCGAAACCTTCTAGATATAGTTTGGCCATTCCGCGTGTTATCATAATCATGTGCGAGGCTGAAGTGCCTTGTTTGACAATATTCTCTCCCGAATTGAATGTTACCTCAAAACGGTTAGCATTCATGATTTTCAACTCCTCACTGCTCAGCAAATTGAATAGCGGTGAGCGTTCGTTGCAGTTTTCGCAATTTATACAAGTATCTGATTTTCTTTTAAGCATAAAGCCAGAGTTGCGTTAGTGAACCTTTTTAATGTGAAATAATAAAAAATGTTTGTTTAATTTGTTGACCAAAAATAGTATTTTGATTGATAAAAAGCAATTTTTGTAAAAAACTGTTAGCCATAGCGCACATTTTTTTAAGTTTCTTTTTGGATAATAAAATGGTTTAGAAAGCTTTATTGGTGCTTTATAACTTTATAAGACATTGAATTATAATCTGTAATGATTTTTACGATAAACAATCCCTGACTTTTTTCATCTAAATGTAGGCGAAAAGTTTCGATATTTTTTTCTACATTTTTTTTCTGAATTAATTTTCCCATGGCGTCATAAACGGCAATTGATTGGGCATTTTCGGGTAAGTTTTCAATAAAAATAAAGTCGCCTTTAAAGGGATTTGGATAAATTGAGATGGTATTTATTTCGTTTTCAGTTATGCTTACCCAGTCGTTCAGCGAGAAGCTTTTCACAAAATTCCAAACTTCCTGCGATGCGCTTATATCTTGGTTAACAATACCGATGCCACCGGCTGAAGTGCCCGGCCAGTTGTGTCCTCCATTTATTACTTTGAGCAGTTTGATAGGTTTTGCAGAGTCGCATTGATTCCATTCATATTGCGTCACGGTTGAACCTTCTTGCACCAAATCGGGCAATTCTTTTACCACAGGAGAATCGCTGCAGCCATTAAAGTCAACCCAAAAATCCAACAAAGTATCCACGCCCTCAATAGTGCCGCCAAAACCTTCGTAGGGCACCACAAAATCGCTTGTTCCATGAATGTGTAGGATTGGTTTTGCGTTTGAGGCTGCCCAATTGGCAAATGCCAAGCTAGAAATTGTACCAGCCACCGGGGCAATGGCAGCAATTTTTTCAGGCAGCTCGTAAGCCAAGCGATAGCTCATAAAGCCGCCATTAGAAAATCCGGTGGCATAAATCCTGTTTTCGTCAATCGGGAAATTGCTGCTTAGCTCGTCAATAAGTGCGTTGATAAATCCCACATCATCAGCAATGGAACCGCCACCAAAATCTACATTCCAACTATTGCCGATTCCTTGCGGATAAACCACCATAAAATTTTGTTCATCAGCTAATTGGTTAAACTCACTGAAATTCATAATGGTGCTGGCAGTTTGCGTATAGCCATGCATCGCTATGAGCAAAGGTAGAGGTTCGGTATTTTGATCGGGCGAATAATAAATGTAGCTGCGCGTTTGCCCATCGTGCATTATGCTGCCATTTTGTTGTGCAACAACAGGCAAAAATAGCAGCACAGATGCCGCGAAAATAAGGAAGAGTTTTTTAGAGAATAGCATGTTTATTTGGTGTTAAAATAAATCACAAAAGGATTTTTTGCTTAAAAATTAGCATCTTCGCAGACAAAAGTCTTTTTAATATGACTACAAATAAACAAATAAAAAGCCTGCTGGTTTTATTGCTGGCCTTGTTTCTTGCTATACCCAGCCTAAATGCACAACATTTGCGGGTGGATTTCAGGCCGGCCTTCAGTATTCCTTTGGGCGATTTTGCTGCCAAATCTCTCGATGGTGGAAGTTTTGCGCTTGCTGGATTTTCGGGTGAATTGGGCTTGCAAATGGAAATAAAATCTGGTTTTTCGGTTCGAATTCAAGTCGCTGCTGCCCGTCATTCAATTGATGTGAGCGCGCTAGGCTACGAAAGAGTCAAACAAGACCCTTTTTTGGAAGATGTGTATATAAGGAGTGAAGCTTTTAGCAACAATATGCTGCTTGCAGGACCAATTTATGAACTAAGGTTTTCAGAAAAAATAAGCCTCGAAGGCGGTTTGTTGGCTGGATTGGCGCAATCACAAACGCCTTATCAGCTCTATAAACCCAAATATTTTTTGACCGGCCCTCCCTTTTACGAAATTACAACGGCTACGGATTATAGTTTTATATGGGGTGCTTCGGCAGCCCTGATGGTCGATTTTGGTCGCTGTTATCAGTTGGGTTTTTCAACAGAATGGCTGCAAGCGAATCCCGTTTTCACTTTCAATACAGCAAGCGGCTTACGCCAAGACAAGCGGCGCATCAGTATGCTGAATTTGGGTCTGGTTTTTAGTGTGAAATTATTTTGAAGTTGGAAATCTTGCCTTTCATAAAATGGATCAACACATTGTTGCCAATCATCTGTACCTTTGAACACAATAATTTAGCACTTCCTAAGTTTAGTTTATGGCGTTAATTCTGTCTTTTCACTTTCAATAATTATTTTATGCAAGCATACAGGTTAGTCATTTTATCAGCAATAGTTTTTTTGATGTCTTTCAATATTTCAGCACAAAATATTGGAATAGGTGAGTGGAGAACGCATCTTCCTTATCAAAAAGTAATTGATGTGGATGTCTGGAATTCAAAAACTTATGCCGCTACGCCTTTTGATTTGTTTATTTACGATCAGGATGATAACAGCATCAGCCTGCTTAATAAAGTAAATGGACTAAGCGATATTGGTGTTTCTGCTATCGAATTTAACGCGGATTACGAAGTACTATTGGTGGCTTATTCCAACACCAATGTGGATTTGATTCATGCCGATGGAATTAGCAATATAAGCGATATAAAAGATAAAGAACTTATTGGAAATAAGACGATTAACAATATTTTATTTATAGATAAATATGCTTATCTC
>CAZOEV010000233.1:0-5044 GCA_964578915.1 uncultured Lentimicrobiaceae bacterium | reverse complement strand
CCCTTCGATAATGCTGAAGCAGCTTTTACTGCTTTTGTTTCTGATGTTTTCTGCTTCTGTTAAATCACAGCAAGCTAAAGAATTAAGGATAGGGTTTTATAATGTCGAAAATTTTTTCGACCCATTTGTTGACTCAACCAGAGAATACAACGAGTTTACGGAGGAAGGCGAACAGCGCTGGAATTATTTTCGCTACAAGAAAAAACGGAGCAATACCTATAAAACCATCATGGCAGTTGGAGCCGGAAAATCTTTGAGCCTGATCGGACTTTGTGAGATAGAAAATGATTTTGTGTTGCGCGATTTGATTTACAATACGCCTTTAAAGCAGTTTAATTATCAGTATATCAACTATCCTTCGCCCGATAGAAGAGGGATTGATGTGGGAATTATTTACCAGCCCGATCAGCTGCGCCTGATTAGCAGCGAGCCTATTCCATTGAAAGACCCGGAAAATCCGCGTTTCAGATCGCGCGATATGCTGTATGCTTCGTTTCTGGTTGAGGATAGGGATACTATTCACGTTTACATCAATCACTGGCCATCCCGCTGGGGCGGAGAAGTTGCTACCAAACCACTTAGAATGCTTGCGGCAAAGCGTTTGCGCCGACACTTGGATTCTATAAGGGAAAACGTGAATCCGCTGGCCAACGTTATCATTATGGGCGATTTTAATGATCCGCCAAGCGAAGTGAGCCTAACTGAAGGCCTTAGAGCGCTTCCGATTGAACAAGTTTCTGACGAGGCAGAATTGGTAAATCTGTTTACGCCCGAGCGTGATTTGGGTTATGCTGGAACGCTGAAGTATCAGTATAACTGGCAGGTTTTTGATATGCTTATCGTGTCGCAATCGCTTTATAACGCTAGTCAAGGTGTGCGTTATAAACCAGGTAGCGCGCAAATATTCCATGCGCCATTTTTATTTATCGAAGACGAACGCTATATGGGCGATAAATTGTTTAGAACCTATATCGGACCAAGATATCAGGGCGGATTTAGTGATCATCTGCCTATATTTATCGATTTGTTGGTTGGGGATGAATGGAAAGATTGAAAAATTCAAGAATTCAAGAGATTCAAAAATTCTAGATTTGCCTCCCCTATATTTAGCAAACGGCTTAAAAGGCGCAAAATAAAAATTGAGTCTTAGAAAACCAATCTCATATCAAAACGAACTTTTCATTTTTAGATAGGAGTTCAAAAGATTGACATTATTTTAAAATATCAGACAATGAAAGTCAACTCTTAAACCCATAAACTCGTGAACTCTTAAACCCTTAAACTCACACCCCATCAACTTCTTCTACAAATCTCATTCAGCAGTACTGGAATTTCGTCCAGAGTTAAAATCTGATCGATAAAACCGGTATTGATAGCTGTTTGCGGCATGGTTGGTGCTTCGGCAGTTTCGGGGTTTTGCGCGATGGTGTAGCCGCCTTTTTGTTTGATTAGCACAATCCCTTTGGTGCCATCGTGATTAGCGCCAGTAAGGATTATTCCAATTAGTTGATTTTTATAGGCTTCGGCAGCGGTCTCAAAAAGTACGTCAATTGAGGGACGTGCGTAATTTACTTTTTCCTCTACATTTAAGCTTAGCGTGAAATCCTCTTCTACTAAAAGATGAAAGTTAGGTGGAGCGATATAGACGTGTCCCTTTGAAATGACCTCTTTTTCATCAGCTTCTTTTACGCTGAGATGTGTGAACTGATTTAAAAAATGTACCAAATAGTTATCGGAGCTGGAACTCAAATGCTGGGTGATAATTACGGGCATGTCAAAGCCTGTGGAGAGTCCACTGATAATGGTTTTTAAAGCTTGCAAACCACCTGCTGATGAACCGATTACGATAGCTTTGTAAGGCATAACTCAGACAAACTTTTTTTGATATATTTTTTGCTCGCTGTCAATCGTTGAGTAGCTATTTTCGATAGGCGAAAAAATGATGTTTTCTTTAGAACCTAATCCCAGAAAGCCGCCTTTTATAAGGCTTTCAGAAAAAAGCTGAAGGACTTTATTTTGTAGACTTCGGTTGAAATAAATCAACACATTGCGGCAGATAATCAAGTGCGCCTCAGCAAAAACACTGTCTGTTACCAAATTGTGTTCTGCAAAAACAATATTTTTTTTCAAGGCAGCATCAAAAATCACAGCATCATAGCGGGCTGTGTAATAATTACTAAAAGAGTTTGTTCCGCCGGCTTCTTGGTAGTTCATGGTATATTCTTTAATGCGTGCAGTGGGATAAATTCCGCGTTTTGCCGTTTCAAGCACATCGGGATTAAAATCTGTGGCGTAAATCTGCGAACGCTCGTACAGCCCTTCTTCGTGCAACAAAATAGCAAATGAATATACTTCTTCTCCTGTAGAACAGCCAGCATGCCAGATTTTTAGGTAGGGATAGGTTTTGAGTAGCGGGATTACTTCTGTACGCATTTTGGCATAAAATGCAGGGTCGCGAAACATCTCGGTGACATTGATGGATAAATCGCGCAACACCTCCTGAAAAGTCTGTTCATCGTAGAGCAATTCATGCTGCAACTGCGAAAATGACTGTAAATTATGCTGCCTGATTCTATTATAAAGCCTGCGTTTTACATGAGCACGGCTGTAATCCCTAAAATCGTAGCCGTACTTTCGATATAAGGCTTCGAGCAGCAATTCCAGCTCGATGTTTGCAGTTGTTTCTTCAGAATTGCCCGATTTTTCAGTCATCTTTTTAATCGCTTAAAAATGAAAGCCGTCAAGCATTATAAAGCCACACACGTAACAAGGAAATAAGCTTTGCGGTATCCACAGGTTTGCTTAAATACTCGTTAGCACCAGCAGCAAGGCATTTTTCGCGGTCGTCCTTCATGGCTTTTGCCGTGAGGGCAATAATGGGTAGCTTTTGGTATTTCTTTTCCTTGCGAATACGCTGCATAGCCTCGTAGCCATCCATTTCGGGCATCATAATATCCATCAGCACCAAATCAATATTGTTGGCTGCTTTGAGTTTCTCAATTCCTTCGCGCCCATTTTTGGCGAAAATAACGTTCATTTCATAGTTTTCGAGCACGCTGCTAAGGGCAAAAACATTGCGCATATCGTCATCTACTATGAGTATGTTTTTATTGCTCAATACATCCTCTCGCACTTGAATCTTACGCAGCATTTCTTGCTTTTTCTTGGATAAATCGGCTTCAACCTGATGCAAGAAAAGGGTTGTTTCGGAGAGTAAACGCTCAAACGAACGCGCTCCTTTCAGCACAATGCTATTGGCATATTGTTGCAGTATCAAGTCCTCTTCACGACTTAATTCCTGTGCTGTATAAACCACTACAGGCAGGTTTTGGGTTGTGTCGCTTTCCTTGATAGCTTCCAGCAGTTCAAAACCTGACATGTTTTTTAGTCCGAGGTCTAATATCATGCAGTCAAAATGCTCAGAAGTGATTTTTTCCAGCGCTTCTTCACCTGAGGCAACTGTTACAATTTCAACATTTTCACCTTTCATCAGGTTAGCGATACTTTTTCTCATACTCAGCTCGTCTTCCACTATAATCAATCTTTTCAGCGGATTAGCTATCACATTTTCGATGAAAGAGAAAACCTCGTCAAGAGCTTCCTTGCTCACCGGCTTACTTAAATAACCGATGGCACCCTGTTTAAAGTGTTCGATGGATTTATCTGCTGCCGACACATAATGCACCGGAATATGGCGGGTGCGAGAGTTTTGCTTGAGTCGTCGCATCACTTCGTAGCCATCGATTCCAGGCAGGCCAATATCAAGAATGACGGCATGAGGCTGATAAAAATCGGCATAGTGCAGACCAGATTCACCATCGTGCGCAATCAAACATTTAAAGCGGTGTTCGTGGGCCAGTTCAAATAATAGTTTGGTGAAATTTTTGTCATCATCAATGATAAGTAACACCAAATCACCTTCAATTATGGTGTTTCTGTCATCGTTGGTTTCTTCAAGGGCTCTTAGCTGAAGCGCTTTCTGATCTTTATCAGCTTGTGCTTTCGTGATTTCAAGATGTTGCTCAGTTGTTTTTCCCTTATCAATCTGAACTTCTTCTTTATTTTCGGGCAGTTTGTCCAGGGCGTTGTTGATGCCAATATAAGTTTCAGGCAAAATAATGGTGAAGGTTGTTCCTTCGCCTTCTTTGCTTTCTACCCTGATTTCGCCATCAAGAATTTCGGAAAAACCTTTTGAAATGCTCAAACCTAGCCCAGTGCCACCATATTTACGACTGGTGGTGCCATCAGCTTGCTTAAAGGCTTCAAAAATCAATTGTAGCTTATCTTCTGGAATACCGATGCCGGTATCTGTAACGGAAAATGCTACACTATTTGAACTTGTTAAATGCGTGTGATTAAACTTGATGTCTTTATCCGGACGGAAAATATTAAGCGAAATGCTTCCTTCATGGGTAAACTTTATCGCGTTGGAATAGAGGTTTTTAATGATTTGATGGAAACGTTGAACGTCTGTTCTGACAAATTGTGGCAAGTCATTGGAAATATTGACAAAAAGTGACAGGCCTTTTTTCTCTGCCACGGGTTCGAAGCTTTTCTTGATGAAAAAGGTGAGATCTTCGAGGTACATATTTTCAATATATAACTCAATTTTTCCTGATTCTACCTTACTTAAATCCAAAATTTCATTGATGAGTTCCAATAGGTCGCTTCCTGAGCCATTGATTGTTCGAGCATATTCCAGCTCTTTATCGTCCAGGTGTTTCTTTTTATTCTCGGCCAGCAACTGCGAAAGTACCAAAATGCTGTTTAGCGGCGTGCGCAACTCATGCGACATATTGGCCAAAAATTCCGATTTATATTGTGAAGCTTGCTGAAGATCAAGGGCTTTTTGCTCAATTTCTTTTCGTGCGGTTTCCAGTTCTTGATTTTTCTGTTTGATAGCATCGCGCTGTAATTCGAGCGCTTTGGTGCGCTCTTCGAGCTCTTCGTTGGTCACTTTTAGCTCTTCCTGCTGCGTTTGCAGGCTTTCTTCCGAAACCTTTAGTGCATTGGTTTGCTCTTGTAGTTCTTCATTGGCCTGACG
>CAZOEV010000232.1:0-5061 GCA_964578915.1 uncultured Lentimicrobiaceae bacterium | reverse complement strand
ACTTCAGCTGATTCTGCTCGTATTTACGATGATTTTCAAAACCTGAAAGAAGTAAGGTATTTTGATGCAAAAAATATTTTTGTGGGTGATGCCGCACAAATACAAACACGCCACAGTCTGCGTTGGGAAATTATTAACGATCTATATGTGAAAAGTGCCCTTACCTATTTTGGTAAGCACTACTCCCAGTTCGACCCACTAGATCTTGACCCAGAGGAATATCCTAATTCATTTGATGAAAATGGTGAACCCAAACAGTCCTGGAAAATTCCGAATTACTATATGGTGGATTTTCACGCCGGATACGGCTTTCATTATAAAGGTATAAAATTTGATATCAGAGGAAGTATTCTAAACCTACTTGATGAAAAATACATTTCTGATGCAGATAACAACGACAAATATGTGGGACAGAGCTTCAATAATTTCGATGCCAAATCAGCAGCCGTATTTTTTGGACTTGGACGACGTTTCAATATCTCACTACAATTAACATTTTGACCCTATTAATCAAGTCTTTAAAAACTACAATTATGCGAGTTATCATTTCATTTTTTATAATTACACTGTTTTCGTTTGGTGCTTTTGCCCAACAAACCGGTTATTATAATGGTGTTGAAGGCAAACAGGGCGAAGAACTCAAGGCACAGCTCAACGATATTATCAGCGGCCACACCGTTTATTCCTATTTCTTTTCCAAAGAAATTTTCAAACTCTCCGATCAGGATCCAGATAATCCAGCTAATGTAATCACGGTTTATGGCGGCTTTTCACGTCCTAACAACGAGTACGGCACAGGTGGCGACGTTTTAAATCGTGAGCATGTTTGGGCTAAATCTCATGGCACATTCGATGGTATTGTGCCCATGGACAGTGATGTGCACAACTTGAAACCTGCTGATGCCTCCGTGAATCAATCCAGAAGCAATAAAGATTTTGACAATGGCGGCACACAACATCCAGAAGCTACCGAATGCTATTTTACAGCAGATACTTGGGAGCCTCGCGACGCCGCTAAAGGAGATATTGCACGCATCATATTTTATATGTCAACGCGCTATGAAGGCGAAAACGGCGAACTCGACCTGGAAGCTGTTGACCAAATAAACACCTATCCCACACCAACGCACGGCCGTTTATCTACCCTGCTGGAGTGGAATATGCAAGACCCACCAGATGCTTTTGAGCGCAACAGAAATAATGTCATTTATTCCTTTCAGCAAAACCGAAATCCTTTTATTGACAATCCAGAATTTGCAAATTTAATTTGGGGAACTGCTGCGGCAAACCCTGTCAGCATTGCCAATGTTGAAATTACACCAGAAATTGCTGTTGCCAATCAAGAAGTTTTCATTTCAGCTGAAATTACCTCCGCAAACGGAAATATTTCAAGTGCAAAAGTGTTTTGGGGCTTTTCTATTGATATGCTCGATAATGAAATCGCGATGAGCGCAAGCGGAAATTTATACAGCACAAGCATTCCAGGCCAAGCCGAAGATGCTACCGTTTATTATAAAATTGTAGCCTCTGACGGTACCTCCGAATATAGTACAGTACCTTATACCTATTATGTTCCAAAAGTTTTTACTGGCGAATTAGTTAGCATTTACGATATTCAGGGTCAGGTAGATAATTCACCTTATGCTGAACAAATTGTGAGCACATCAGGTATTGTTACCGGATCATTTGGTTCCTTCTATTTTATTCAGAATGGCACAGGACTATGGAATGGTATTTACGTGTACGAATCCGGCAGAAACCCGGCCATCGGCGATAGCGTTATTGTTACCGGAAAAATAAAGGAATACTATGGAAAAACTGAAATTGCTGAGATAAGCGACTACTACTTTATTGCCAGCAACAAACCCCTTCCTGAACCGGTAAATATTGAAACTGGTAATATTCTTGAAGGCTATGAAAGCATTCTAATAAAAGCCAATAATGCCACTTGCGTTATGGCAGACTATTTCGACAACTTTTTTATGTGGTGGATTAATGACGGATCAGGAATTTTAAAAGTGCATAACACCAGTATTTTTGAGTATGAACCTGAGCTGAACGCATCGTATGATGTTACTGGTCCGTTAAATTACGATTTTGATGAATGGAAAATTGAATTGCGCTTTGAAACAGATGTAGCTGCTGGCACTGACTTTTTAGCTCCCGAGGTATCTGAAGTTGAGGCAGTAACCTACAATTCAGTTAGAATCCTTTTTAGCGAAGACGTGACTCAGGAATCCATTGAAAATATCAATAATTACACTTTCGATAACGACTTAGCAGTTATTTCAGCAACGCAACATACTTTTAATAAAAAACAAGTGGTTGTTGAAGTAGGTAATATGAGTTCAGAAATAGAATACACGATTAATATTCAAGGTGTTACTGACCTGGCAAATAATGTGATGGAACCATACGAAACTACTTTCATAGGAATTTCTGTCACGCCCATAGAAATTACTGAAGTTACACCCCTCACATACAATACTATAAAAATCATTTTCAATCAAGATGTATCGCAGGAATCAGGCGAGAACATTAATAATTACAGTCTGAATAATGACGTCACAGTAATTGCTGCAACACAACATACTCTCAACAAAAAACAGGTGAATTTGGAGGTTAGTAATATGACTTCCGGAACGGATTACACAATTAGCATTCAAGGTGTTACCGACCTTGGCGGCAATATGATGGAAGCCTTTGAAACCACTTTCAACTGGGTTGGAATTTACGAGATAAATGAAATTATTCAACTAAATATGTATCCAAATCCTGCTGACGAAAGCGTTACCTTAGATTTCAATTCCTCCATGTCTGGCGAAGCCCAGATTTACGTTCAGGACATCACCGGACGTATTGTGTTTTCAGAACAAATCAGCACAGCTTTTGGCGCGAACAAACATCAATTAACCACCGATGATTTGCGTGCCGGTTTCTATCAAATTGTGCTATCTACCTCAGATGGCACGGTTGTAAGAAAACTTATAATTGAGTAGTCTTATTGCTTGATTATCAACACTAAAAATAGCGTTCATTTTCAAATGAACGCTATTTTTTTTGATGTCAATTCTACAAATTATACAATATTCACATTTTAATGATTAGAAATCTTAAGTTTGTGGCTAAATTTGTAGCTTTATAAACCGTAAAAGCCCCTATTAATGTCAGATAGCCTGGTCATTATACCTACCTACAACGAAAAAGAAAACATTGAGAAAATTATTCGCACTGTTTTCGATTTGGAAAAAGACTTCCATGTGCTTGTTATTGAAGACAATAGTCCCGACGGAACTGCTGCAATCGTAAAGAACCTGATGCCAGAATTTCCTAATCGGCTTCATATCGAAGAGCGCAAGGGCAAGTTAGGCTTAGGAACCGCCTATATCCATGGATTTCGTTGGGGTTTGGCGCGAAAATATGAGTACATCTTTGAAATGGATGCCGATTTTTCACATAATCCCGTCGACCTCGAACGCCTTTATCACGCCTGCGCTCACGAAGATGCCGATGTTGCTGTGGGATCGCGCTATATAACTGGCGTAAATGTCGTAAACTGGCCTATGGGTCGTGTGTTAATGTCCTATTATGCATCCGCTTATGTGCGTTTTATTACCCGGCTAAAAGTAAGAGATACCACAGCAGGTTTTGTTTGTTATAAGCGCAAAGTGCTGGAAAAAATCAATTTGAACCGTATCAAATTTGTAGGTTACGCCTTCCAGATTGAAATGAAATATACCGCCTGGAAACTTGGCTTTACCGTGAAAGAAGTCCCGATTATTTTTACTGACCGCACCGAAGGCACTTCTAAAATGAATAAGCGTATTTTCAGGGAAGCTGTTCTGGGTGTTATTAATCTAAGAATGAGAGGAATAACCGGACAAATAAAACCAGCTCCCGAAAATAAATCTTAAGCTATGAGCGCCATCCTGATTAAAAATGCAAGCCTTATAAACGAAGGAAAACGCTTTGTGGCTGACGTGCTTATAGATCAAGGTGTGATAAAAACCATTTCTGCTGCTGGAAAAGGTAAAAACGAAATTTCCGAAAAGGGTCTTAGAATTATTGATGCCACCGGAAAGCTACTCATTCCGGGAATTATTGACGATCAGGTGCATTTTCGGGAACCCGGATTGACTTACAAAGCCGAAATAAAAACAGAAAGCCGCGCCGCAGTTGCCGGCGGCATAACCAGCTTTATGGAAATGCCAAACACGATTCCCAATACGCTTACGCAAAGTCTTTTACAAGATAAATATGAGCTTGCTGCAACACAATCCATGGCTAACTTTTCGTTTTATATGGGTGCGTCTAACGACAACCTGAAGGAAGTTGCCAAAACAAATTCTAAAAATGTTTGCGGCATCAAAGTTTTTATGGGCTCAAGCACTGGAAACATGTTGGTGGACGACCAACAAACTCTAAAGGGAATTTTTGCGGAAGCACCCACAATCGTTGCCGTACATTGTGAGCACGAACCTACGATTCGTGAAAACAATCAGCTGTTTCAGCAAAAATATAAAGAGACCGGCACAGCCAGCCTTCATCCGCTGATCAGAAATGCAGAAGCTTGCTACAAATCGTCATCACAAGCTGTTGATCTGGCCGAAAAATATGGCACACGCCTGCATGTTTTGCATCTTTCAACCGCTATAGAAACCGCACTTTTCAGCAATAAAATTCCGCTTGCGGAGAAAAAAATTACCGCCGAAGTTTGCCTTCATCACCTGTGGTTTAACGAGAATGATTACAAACTTAAAGGCAATCTGATTAAATGGAATCCAGCGGTAAAAACCGAAAATGACCGGTTAAAACTTTGGGAAGCCTTATTGGACGGACGATTGGATGTTGTGGCAACTGATCACGCTCCGCATACGCTGGAAGAAAAATCACGTCCCTATTTTGAAGCACCTTCGGGCGGGCCGATGGTTCAGCATTTGCTTTTGGGCATGCTTGAGATGACTAAAAAAGGCATGTTAAGCCTGGAAACAATGGTCGAAAAAATGTGCCACAATCCGGCGATTTTGTTCCAAATTCATCAGCGCGGTTTTATCCGCGAAG
>CAZOEV010000231.1:0-5077 GCA_964578915.1 uncultured Lentimicrobiaceae bacterium | reverse complement strand
GCCCGTCATCTGGCGAAAAAATACGTGTGATACCATGTTTATGAAGCTCTTCGGATTCTTCAGGAAGAATTACGCCGCCGCCGCCGCCGAAAATACAAATATGACCAGCTCCGGCTTCTTTGAGTAGATCATACATATACTTAAAGTATTCAATATGACCGCCTTGATAGGAAGTTATGGCGATGGCTTGCACATCTTCCTGAATGGCTGTGCGCACAATTTCGCCCACCGAACGGTTGTGGCCGAGGTGAATAACTTCGGCACCACTCGACTGGATAATGCGTCGCATAATATTTATTGCAGCATCGTGGCCATCGAAGAGTGAAGCTGCCGTTACGATACGGATGTGATTTTGAGGCTGATAAACCTTTACAGAGCTTGCTTGCATAGAAAATTTCGTTTTATAGCTACAAATATAGTTTTTTCCATGTTTGGACGAGGCGGAATTGGGTTTCTTTTTGTGTTTAGATAAGATTGAATGGATGAATCAAGCCAGTGAAATCATATCAACAGCTGGAATAGTTTTATATTTGTGTTTTATTGCCAAACGATGCGCAGACTATCACAGCAGATTATTCATTTTGTTTTAATACTGGCAAGCATTTGGTTGCCTAGTAGCTTGTATGCCGACAAAGCTTCTGGTTATTTGGTTAATAAATTGACAATAAAAACATTACCTAAAGCTTATGAGCGTTATGAAGCTCAAGGTGATTTTAATTCCTTACGCATTCCGCTTAAACGTGCCGGCAAGCTAATTTTAATTGATGCAATTGCCGATAGCGTTTCGGGTAGTTTAATTTTGGATACAGGTTCGAGCGGAATAGTGCTGAATAAAATTTATTTCAGAAATGGTAGAAACAGCTATGGGCAGCAATCAGGAGGTATTACAGGTAAGTTGGATAAAATTGAAAAGACAAAAATCCAGAACCTGAGTTTTGATCAACTTGATTATTCAGATATTAAGGTGGATTTGGCAGATTTAGGACATCTCGAAAAAGCACGGAATGTCAAAATTCTGGGATTTTTTGGCTTATGTATGTTTCGGGATTTTGAGCTGGTGCTCGACCTCAAAAACAATGTGATTGAGCTACACCGACTGAATGAGAACGGCCAACGAATAAGCCAACAAGAATTACCGATTCCTGATTTGGAACTTTCGATGTATAATTATAATGATGTTTTTTTTGTAGAAGGCCGCATAACCAATAAGCGCTTGACATTTTGTCTAGATACCGGAGCCGAGAGTAATGTACTGGATAATTATTTGTCAGATAAAATACTTAATACCGTGAAAATTTTGCGACGTTCCACTTTGCGAGGGGCCGGACACCAGCAAACGGAAGTTTTTTATGGCCTAATGAACGAATTTAGTTTAAACGATAAAGCTTACCCTCCTATGCAAACAATTATTACCAATTTATCGCAGATGAGCGAAAGCTATGGGATGGAAATTCACGGCATGTTGGGTTGCGATTTCTTTGAGAAAGGCGTTTATTACTTTAATCTCAAGAAAAATGTGTTGGGTGTAGTTTTTCACAAACAAATAACGCCATGAGAATAATACAATCTAAATTATTTTTACTGCTTCTTACAGTAAGTTTACTATTTAATATGCAGCTTTTTTCTCAGGCAACGATTCGCGATGGCCAATTTGAATTGCAGCTGGATCTAGGCATGACAGCAGTTGAACGGATGGAATTTGCGCGCTTGTATGATATTGACAGCATGATTATGAAAGCGGTTTTTGAAAAGAATTTTAAATATATTGATGACAGCACCGAATGGCATGCAAAAATTTTGAAACCAGAATTGGTATTGCTGACCAAAAATCTGAGCGAAAAAAATAGCGATTTTAGGCAATCTTTTTCAGACATCGTGCTATCCCACTTTTTCCAGGATGTTGATATAGATTCACAGGACAACTACGCTTTATATGGTATAAATATGTTGAGTGACTACAGGGCTTTCAGAGTTATTGGCGAGGAAAGTTGTTTTATGCTTAGTACCTTTAAAAATGCCAAAAGTGTTATGCTTGCAGGATCGTTCAACAATTGGAATACGATGAGCCATCCTATGCAAAAAACCGATAGCGGATGGGTGAGCTGTATTGAACTTGAGGCTGGCAAATACACCTATAAATACATTGTTGATGGCCGCTGGATGGCTGATCCGGGAAATCTTCAGGAGGAAAACAATGAGCAAGGGACTACCAATTCAGTTATTTTTGTTTGCAACCACACTTTTGAGCTGAAAACTGAGCTGGAGGCATCAAAGGTTTTTTTGGCTGGCAGTTTTAACGACTGGCGCAGCGAAGAGCTTAAAATGAAACGCACTAAAGATGGCTGGAAAATTCCATTATACCTGCGTGAGGGCACATATAGCTACAAATTTATTGTTGATGGAAACTGGATTACTGATCCAGAAAATCAACGGCAGCAAACCGATGAAAACGGAAATATCAATTCTGTAATTGGCATTGGCGATGTGCTACTTTTTAGCTTGGATGGTTTTGAATCAGCTCAAAAAGTGGTGCTGGTTGGGAATTTTAACAACTGGAACGAGCAGGAGCTTAAGATGAATCGCGTTAAATCTGGTTGGGAATTGGCCTACAATTTGGCGCCGGGTAATTATGAATATAAATTTATTGTTGATGGCCGCTGGATCAAAGATCCGAGCAACCCATATACAAGCGGCACAGGCGATTTTGAAAACTCGGTGGTGGCTTTTCAGCCGAATCATACTTTTATTTTAAAGGGTTTTGAAAATGCCAACACGGTCTTACTTAGTGGAACTTTCAGCGGCTGGAATGAGCAGGGATACCGAATGCAAAGAAAAGAATCGGCGTGGGTTTTCCCAATCTATCTGCAACATGGGCGCTATTCCTATAAATTTATTGTGGATGGTGAGTGGATTACCGATCCTGACAATCCTTATTTTGAAGAAAACGAGTTTGACACAGGAAATTCTGTTATTTGGATAAATCCTTGATAAAATATTGAAATACTGAATAATAGCATGAGGTTTTGTCTTTGGCCATCGCCATTAATTCGTTTGTATTATTTGCTCTCACCACCAAATCACCTATCTTTGTAAGTAATTAAAAAAGTCAGGATTATGTTAGAATATGAAGGGGAAATTCCTTCCAAATTGCCTCAGGTTGGTTTATCTATTTTTGCCATCATGTCTAAGTTGGCCAATGATCACGGGGCGGTTAATTTATCCCAGGGATTTCCGGATTTTCCAATTTCAGAAAAGCTTATCAGTCGCGTAAATCACTTTATGCAGCAGGGTTTTAACCAATATGCGCCCATGCCAGGTATAAAGCCGCTAAGAGATGCCATTTCCGAAAAAGTATATCATAGCCATCAATTGCGCTATGATGCCGAAAATGAAATTACCATCACAGCAGGAGCAACGCAGGCGCTTTATACTGCCATCACTGCGTTTATCCGCGAAGGTGATGAGGTGATTATTTTTGAGCCTGCCTACGATTGTTATGCGCCAGCAGTTAAAGCATCTGGCGGAACAGTGAAATATGCCAGCCTTGCAAGTCCAGATTTTAGAATAAACTGGCCGGTGGTGCGGCAGATGGTTACCAACCGCACACGAATGATTATCATCAATAGTCCGCATAATCCTACCGGAAGTTTGCTTACACCTTATGATTTAGCTGAACTAGAGCGACTTACAAATCAAACCGATATTCTGGTGATAAGTGATGAAGTGTATGAACACCTGATTTTTGATGGCATCACACACGAAAGTGTTTGTCGCTATCCTGAGCTCGCCAAGCGTAGTATAGTCGTGGCATCTTTTGGGAAAACCTTTCACGCCACAGGCTGGAAAATGGGCTATGTTTTAGCGCCTGCCAAGCTTACTAAGGAATTTAGGAAAATTCATCAATTTGTTGTTTTTGCGGTGAATACACCTATACAATATGCGGTTGCCGAGTACTTGCAGGACAAAAACAATTATACACAACTTGGTAGTTTTTATCAACGAAAAAGAGATATTTTTCTGGAGAATATCAAAAACTCCCGTTTTAAAGTGGTGCCATGCCACGGCACTTATTTTCAATTGCTTGATTATAGTGCCATCAGCGATTTGCCAGAAATGGAATTTGCAGAGCAACTTGTTTTAGATCATGGAATTGCCGCAGTTCCTGTTTCGCCATTTTATAATAAACAAGACAATCAGCATTTGCTGCGGTTTTGTTTTGCTAAGACCGATGAAACGCTTGTAAAAGCTGGAAAAATATTATGCAGGATTTAAAGATAGCTTACGTACAGAGTGATTTATTTTGGGAAGATTCTATCGCAAACCGGAAACATTTTGAGGCAGTTTTGTCGGGTCTAAAAACCCAAGCCGATTTAATTGTACTTCCAGAAACCTTTACGACCGGCTTTCCTGTTGATCCCCATCATTTTTCTGAAACTTCTTCGGGCGAAACAATCGATTGGATGAAAACACAAGCAGCAAAATATCAAGCTGTTATAACAGGAAGTATTTTGCTAAAGCTAGAAAATTTTTACCAAAACACCCTGATTTGGATGCGTCCTGATGGCAGCTTTGAAACCTACGCCAAACGGCATGTTTTCAGGCTAGGCGGTGAGCATGAGCGCATAACGCCAGGCGATAAGCCCCTTTTCGTTGAACTCAAAGGCTGGAAAATTAAACCACTGATTTGTTACGATCTACGCTTTCCGGTTTGGAGTAAAAACAACTATATCGACGGTAAATTTGACTACGATTTTATGTTTTATGTTGCCAACTGGCCTGCCGTTCGTGCCGAGCCTTGGAAACAGCTACTAATTGCCCGTTCAATAGAAAATCTGTCCTATGTGTTGGGCGTAAATCGTGTTGGCAGCGATCCACAGGGTGTTACCTACCAGGGCGATTCTATGCTGTTGGATTTTAAAGGCCAGCTGATTTCGCAAGCGGTTGCGAAAAAAGAAATGCTTGTTGAATCTATACTTTCAGCGGAACAATTGGGACGTTTTAGAGAGAAATTTAATGTGGGTTTAGACTGGGATTCTTTTAAAATCAGTTGATGTAGCGGTTTTTAATAGCCTGTTTT
>CAZOEV010000230.1:0-5096 GCA_964578915.1 uncultured Lentimicrobiaceae bacterium | reverse complement strand
ATTTTATGGCAACGAATACGGCGACTGGTTTTTCCATTGCCACATCCTTTATCACATGATGGGCGGCATGGCCCGTATAATTAGCTACGATACACCTCGTGATGCAAGATTAGAGGGATCTCCTGTATCTGAATTATTACATGAAACCAATCAATTTTATTCGTGGGGCTTGGCCGATGTCGCTTCGCATCTCACCGAAATCAACCTGACAACTTCAAACCTCCGTAACCAATTCAACCTGAATGCAGAATATGGCTGGAATCAAAACCTGGAAGGCGAATTTACTTATGAACGCTATTTGTATGACTATTTCAGGGTTTTCGCGGGAGTGAATGTCGAAAACAAGATGGAAGATAATATAGATGAAATTGCTACTACCGCTGTGGCCGGGTTTCGCTGGTTTACACCTTATATGTTTAATCTTGATGTTCGGATTGATAACCAATTGAGGCCTCAGATTGGCATTGCTCGTGAGTTAATGCTTTTCCCTCGTACACTGGTTTTTGGCAAATTCGAGTACCAGGCCGACTTCGGCTGGGTGAACGATTTGAACAAAGAAAACCCGGATAAGGTCGTCAACTATCAGGAGGAAATCACCTGGTCAGCTGGTGTAGAATACTTGCTGTCAAAAAACTTTGCATTGATGGCCAGCTATGATAGCCGCTTTGGAGTTGGTGGTGGCTTGTCAGTAAGGTTTTAACAATAAAATTTTAACAATATGAGCGAATATAAAAAAAACAGTCTCTCATTAATTGGAGCCGTCTCTATGGGAACGGGCGTCATGATTGGAGCAGCCATTTTTGCCTTGGTAGGTCAGGTGGCAGAACTTTCGGGAGGGCTATTTCCTGCTGTGTTTTTAGCGGGTGCAATCATCACGGCTTTCAGCACCTACTCATACATTAAAATGTCGAATGCCTACCCATCGGCAGGCGGCATTGCCATGTACCTGATAAAGGCTTATGGCAAAGGGAGCATCACTGTTACTGCAGCTCTTTTAATGGCTTTTGCAATGATTATCAATCAAAGTTTGGTAGCCCGAACGTTTGGCACTTACACCCTGCAATTATTCGATACGACTGAGCAGGACTTGTGGGCACCTATATTGGGTGTAGTTTTATTGGTTGCTACCTTTTTAATCAATATATCGGGAAACAAAATTGTTGAGAAAACCTCGTTTATAATGGCCATCCTAAAGATTGGCGGCATTGCCGTTTTTGCCATCGGTGCGCTTTGGGTCGCAGGCTTTTCATTTGGCGAAGCCATTCCAAATGAAATTTCTGGCGATTATTCGGTCGCGGGCTATCTTGGTGCCCTGGCCCTGGCAATTCTGGCCTACGCCGGCTTTACCACCATCACCAACAGTGGCGGCGAAATAGTGAGCCCTCACAAAAATGTGGGTCGAGCCATCATTATTTCTCTATTCATTTGTACTGTAGTTTATGTATTGGTTGCTTTTGCCGTGTCGTCCAGTCTGTCGGTAAAAGAAATTATCGAAGCCAAAGATTATGCCCTCGCCGAAGCAGCACGACCTGCCTTTGGGAAATATGGACTTTGGTTCACTGTGGGCATAGCCATTATCGCCACTATCTCAGGGGTGCTGGCCAATGTTTTTGCCGTTTCGAGAATGACGGCCATGCTTACAAAAATGGAACTCATCCCCCATAAACACTTTGGCATGCCGGGGCGAATACAAAAACACATGCTGGTTTATTCCATCGTTATCGCCATTGTCCTCACCATCTTTTTCGACTTAACAAGAATCGCATCTATAGGAGCCATTCTTTACCTGCTAATGGACATAGTGATGCAGTGGGGCGTTCTGAAAAACCTCAGAAAAGAGATAAAGGCTAAACCCGCCATCATCATTACAGCTATTCTCCTCGATCTGGTGGCATTGGGTGCTTTTCTATGGATAAAAGCATCGTCGGACATGCTTATCGTGGTGGTTTCGGTACTAATGGTAATTGTGATTTTTGCCGGAGAAAAATGGTTTTTATCACGAAATAATAATGCATTAGAAAATAAAAATAATTAAATCATGAAAAATAAATCTGGTCACGAACACGATGAAGCACACGCTCACGAATCAAAAAATGTAGGTGAATTTTACTGCCCCATGCATTGCGAAGGCGATAAAACCTATAACGAGCCCGGCAGTTGCCCTGTTTGTAATATGCATCTCGTCTCTGAAGTGGAAAATGACAAACCCGATCAGCATGGGCATCGTGAACACACAAACAATAACCATCAGCAGGGAGCATCCAAAAATGGCGCAAGTCAGTATTATTGCCCGATGCACTGCGAAGGCGATAAGATGTACGAAAAGCCTGGAGATTGCCCTGTTTGCGGAATGCACCTCATTAAAGAAGAAAGTGCTTCAAAGCCCAAAACAGTTTACACTTGCCCAATGCATCCAGAAATTAAACAGCATGGCCCCGGAAGCTGCCCAAAATGCGGAATGGATCTGGTGCCAGAAAAAGGGGAAGCAACCAGCGAGGAAGATAAGGCTTACCAGAAAATGAAAAAGAAGTTCTGGATTGCAGTAGCTTTGAGCATTCCGGTTTTTGTTATTGCCATGTCAGATGTTTTTGGCTTTCTGCATTTAGATGCCTTAGCTCCGAAAAAAGTCTTAGGATGGGTTGAATTTGCTTTGGCAACACCGGTTGTTTTTTATAGCAGTTGGGACTTTTTCAAACGCGGGTGGAGCTCTATAGTACGTTGGATGCCTAATATGTGGACACTCATTTCCATTGGCGTTGGCGCTGCCTATTTGTTCAGTGTGTTCGCGCTTTTGGTTCCGTCCGCTTTCCCACCCCAGTTTCAGGATGCCAGTGGCAATGTCCATCTTTATTTTGAAGCTGCCGCCGTTATCCTGACCCTGGTTTTGCTTGGTCAGGTGCTGGAGCTACGCGCCCATAGCAAAACCAATTCGGCCATAAAAGCTCTTTTGGGCTTAGTTCCTCCGGTAGCAAGAGTTGTTCGCAATGGTGAGGAAAAGGAAATTCCGCTCGAAGAAGTTAATGTGGGTGATATTCTCAAAGTGAAACCAGGAGAAAAAATACCTGTTGACGGTTCAGTATCCAAAGGAGAAGCTGTAATCGATGAAAGCATGATTACCGGCGAACCTATTCCAACGGAGAAATCGAAAGGCGATAAAATCACCGCCGGCACCATCAACGGGAAAACCGTTTTCGAGATGAAAGCCGAAAAAATAGGCAGCGATACCTTGTTGGCACAAATCATTGAAATGGTAAACCAGGCCAGCCGATCGCGGGCGCCAATCCAGAAGCTGGCAGATACCGTGGCGAAATATTTTGTGCAAATTGTAATTTCCATTGCCATTTTAACATTCGCGGTATGGGCAATCTGGGGGCCAGAGCCGGCCTACGTTTACGCCTTTGTGAATGCCGTAGCCGTGCTGATTATTGCCTGCCCGTGCGCCTTAGGACTGGCCACACCCATGTCTATTATGGTAGGCACCGGACGTGGCGCTCAATCGGGTGTGCTGGTAAAAGACGCACGCGCCATCGAAGAGATGAATAAGGTAGATATCCTGATCATCGATAAAACCGGCACCATCACCGAAGGAAAACCCAGCCTGAAAGCTTTTACATCTTTCGGAAACATGTCTGATCAGGAAATTTTACAACTTGCAGCATCGGTTGATGATAACAGTGAACACCCCTTGGCTGACGCAATTGTAGCCGGAGCAAAGGAAAATAAGCTGGAGCTAATAAAGCTTGATAAATTTGAATCGGTTACCGGCAAAGGTGTCAAAGCCATTTATAAAGGCAAAAATATCGGACTTGGCAACCACCGTCTAGTTGATGATTTTCAGGCATCTTTGACGGATGATCAAAAGCATAAAGCTGAAAAGTGGCAACTTACCGGACAAACCGTTATGTATCTAGTCATTGGGGAAACGGTTGAAGGCATGGTAAGTGTTTCTGATAAAATAAAGGAAAGCTCAGCGAGTGCCATCAAAAATCTCCAAAAAATGGGTTTGGAAGTACACATGCTTACCGGCGACAACAAATTTACCGCAAAAGCAGTTGCCGATGAATTGGGCCTCGACGGATTTGTGGCTGATTGTCTGCCGGAAGACAAATATAACCGGGTAAAAAAACTGCAAGCACAAGGCCACATTGTTGCTATGGCTGGCGATGGCATCAATGATGCACCGGCATTGGAGCAGGCAAACGTGGGAATTGCCATGGGAACCGGAACAGATATTGCCATGCAAAGTGCTGAGATCACCCTGGTAAAAGGCGACCTCAACGGGATTGTCAGGGCCAGAGATTTAAGCCATAAAGTGATGCGAAACATCAAGCAAAACCTGTTTTTTGCTTTTATTTACAACTCGTTGGGCATTCCCGTGGCTGCAGGAATATTATTCCCATTCTTTGGTATTTTATTAAGCCCAATAATTGCTGCCGCTGCTATGAGCTTTAGCTCCGTTTCGGTGATAGCAAACGCGTTGAGATTGAGAAAACAATAATTTTTTTAATTATAACTATTCAAATAAATATAAATCATGAAAAATCAAAAATTAGTTTTATTTACTGTATTGTTGACAATACCCCTTCTTTTTGCTGCGTGCAAAAAAGAAAACAATGACAAGCCTGCTAACTTAACATCTGATATAACAGGCACCTACAAAGGCAGCATCACGCCATCCAACAACCTGGATAACAGCAAGGATGCTATTATTGACATATCAAGGATTGATGAATATACCGTGCACCTAGCCATGGTGAGTGAACATATAGACACCTCATTCAGGTTGAACGTCTATGACAATGCCGACAGCATCATGGTGTGCTTTACAGGTGATCGTTTTAATAACGAATACGGACACCACCTTGATGAAGACCACCACATGATGGGCGATAACAACCAGATGGACTGGGATCATCACATGAATGAGCAACACGAAGCCGGTGATGCACATTATGGTGGATTTGATATGAAACACCATCACTTTTCATATACGCTTGTACCTGGATATCAGGACGAAATGCACTATCAAATAGAGGTCGAGAAAGAACAATAGAAATAACTTAATTCATAAATCAATAACTAAATACAGAAAAAAA
>CAZOEV010000229.1:0-5096 GCA_964578915.1 uncultured Lentimicrobiaceae bacterium | reverse complement strand
GTGCCAGAAAGTATGCACCATCTTATTGTTGATGAAATAACCTGGGATATCAGTCAGGGAGCGCTTTACAAAAACGATTTGATGCTGCTTGATTTGATTGCTTCAAACAATTGGGAACGTCCAATTTATTTTGCCAATCCCAATAGTGTGAGCAAGGTGTTTAATGTGGATGAATATTGCCACATGGAAGGCGTTGTGTATCGTTTTATGCCCGTGAAAGCCAAAGAATATTATAAAAACCTGGGTGGCGTTTATCCTGAAGGTTCTTATGATTTATTGGTTAACAAAGCAACATGGGGAAATTTGAACGATCCTGATGTTACTGTTGACCGCGAAAGCTATCGCAATTCTACTATGGTAAAACAAAGTTATATGCGTTTAGCTCAGGCGTTAATAAACGAAAATAGAGCCGATTCAGCAGTGGCTGTGTTGGATAAAAGCATAGAGTTTTTTCCTCACGAAAAAATTACTTTTGATTACTTTATGTTGCCATGGGCCGAAATTTATTTTGAGGCTGGTGCCACTGATAAAGCAGTTAAAATGGTTCGCACGCTTTCGGAGCGCTATCTGGAAGACTTAGCTTATTACAGCAATTTGCCTGATAAATTTGCTGCTTACTACGATCAGTCGAGTCAGGAAGCGCTCGCTGTGCTGCAACGCCTGTCGCAAATGGCTTCTGAAAACGGTGAAACCGAACTAGCTACTGAGCTCGATGAGGCTTTTATTGAGCAAATGCAGCTTATGGGATACCGATAAAACTCCCTCTTAATCCAAAAAAAAAGCCCTGCTTGAATAGGTTTCAAGCAGGGCTTTTTTTTTGCTATAAGTTGAATTTTGCGAAAGCGAAATTATCCTAAACCTGTCGTTTTTTCCAGCCGCTATACCATATATAAAAACCGGCAATAATAAACGGAATACTCAGAATTTGTCCCATATTGATGGTCATATCAGATTCAAATCCGACTTGTGGTTCTTTTAGAAATTCAATAAAAAAGCGGGAACCAAAGATTGCCATAAGGAATATACCGAAGATAAAACCTGGCTGCTTGTGGGCAATATCATTTTTGAAAAATCTGCGGTGCAAAAAGAAGAAGGTAGCAAGATAAACAAGTGCTTCATAAATTTGTGTAGGATGGCGTGGATCAGCGCGTAAAGCAGGATCAGAAGAACGTACAAATTGAAAGCCCCAGGGAAGACTGGTGATATGACCGAAAATTTCAGAATTCATCAGGTTGCCCATTCGGATGAGAAATCCGGCCAAGGCCACCACAATTACAACCCTGTCTAATGTCCAGATCAAAGTTTTGTGATGTTTTCTGGAGAAGAAATAGAGGGCAATAATAATGCCCACTGCAGCGCCATGACTGGCTAGCCCGCCTTCCCAAACTTTTAAAATTTCAATCGGATTGGCCAGATAATAGGCTGGCTCATAAAATAGACAATGCCCTAATCTGGCACCTATAACAGTGGCAACCAGCATATAGGTTGATAATTCATCAAGCACTTTGATGCCCATATTGTCGCGCTTCAACACCTTTTCCATGATGTAATAACCGATCACAAAAGAAGACGCGAAAAGTGCGCCATACCAGCGAACGCCCCGGTCGCCTATCAATGGCAACCATTCTGGAAAAGAAAACATCTCGGGGGAAACATCCCAAACAATGAACTGTAGTATCATCTGCAATTTTTTTGCAAAAGTAAGGATTTGTAGGAAAGCTACGATTTATTATGGCTGCAGTTAGAAATCAAGCTTTTGCCACTTTATAATCGCTGAAATTCAATAACAGGAAAGCCTTTAACGCCCTGGTTATTATAAAAACCAACAAACCGTAGTTTGAAATATTGTCCAATATTATTTTGAATAATAAAATTGAATTCAGGCTTCACGATATAATTGACGACACCACTTTCCACATCGCCTTCAACATTTTTCCAGTTGTATCCAATGCGGTCATACTGAGTGGTATAATTCATATTCATGGCCGTTGCCAGATCAACTTCTTCAAAAGTCATTGTAGAGTCAAAAGCAACTGCTGTTTGATAAGGGTTAAGCAAAACTCCGGTAACCAAATAAGGATAAGGATCGCCTTCGTTGGTAAAAAGTAAGGTGGTATATTGCGTAAAAAGCAAATCGTAATTGTCTTTTTGCGGCTCCGGTTGCACTTGTTTTCCGCCATCCTCAAAGGAGAAATACACTTTGTTGAAACCGTTTTGCTTTGTAACACTTGCACTAATTTTATCAGTATTGTTGAGGTTTGAATAGGTAAAATAATAGGTTGCGCCAACCAAACTATCAAAGCGTATTTTTCTCATTCCCAGTAGGTTTCCGGCTTCATCGTAGCCGCGGTCAAGTACATAAACCAGTTGTGAATACGTAGTATCAGCATTCTGCAAGGAAAGCCATTCTCCGATAGCTGTTGAGTCGGGATTTCCGCTCGAAGGATCATAAACCATATCGAGTCCTGCCGCAGAGTTAATTGCTTCAAGATCAGTTTTGTCACTTTTTCCGGCCAGCATAAAATTAGCTGTATTCAGCCAAATCCGGAAACCATTTTCTGAAGCATCAAAAGCCAGGTCAAAAGATTTTTTCTCATTGATACTTACAATTGCCGAATCGTTAAGGTTGTAATATAACTGATTTAGATAGAGTTGAATAGATCCGCCTGCGCTAATTTGTGTCATGGGAATCGTGTCAGTTATACGATCGCCTCTATCATAGGGTGTTACGCGTTCATCGTCTTTAAAACAGCTTGAAAATGTGGCTGCCAGAATGAATAACAAAATAAGCTTTTGGACTTTTTGCATCGCTTAGAACTTTTTGAGTGAAATATTCATCCGAACAAAATAGGTGCGCCCCCAACCAACAGGACTCGAACTGCCGCCGCCGCTATGAATTCCTCCGCTTCCGGTATCACCTTTTATACTAACGTTGGTATTATCGAATAGGTTTTTTGCGCCAATTTGCAGCGTTATCCTGTTTTGCCACAATTGTTTGCTCACACTAACATCCATGGTATTATAGCCCGAAATTATTGTTTGATAAACTTGGTTTTCGTCGCCCAGAAACACTTCTGGATAGTCGCCGCTATATTTGTAATAAACGTTAAAACGAAGATCCGTAAGCCTCCACAGATAATTGAGCTGTGTGATAACATCGGTCGAATAGATCATTTCATTTTCTTCCATGTTTTTAAAGAGCTGCTTGCGTCCGGTTTGGCCAATGCCAAGTTTTACTTCCAGCCAGGGATATATCCTGTTGTTGAAATTGAGCTGATAACCTTGTGTTATCATTTTATCCACATTAATATAGGTGTATATATTAGACTCAGAATCAAGCGATAACAAGCTGATGCTGTTG
This sequence comes from uncultured Lentimicrobiaceae bacterium, assembly GCA_964578915.1. Taxonomy (GTDB): domain Bacteria; phylum Bacteroidota; class Bacteroidia; order Bacteroidales; family F082; genus UBA5536. Next base: position 1,735 of record CAZOEV010000229.1, on the reverse strand, counting down.
TCGATATTATTATAAAACAGACTTAATTCAGCACCGTAATCGTAGGTATCTTTTTCGTGCGAATAGCGCAAAGCCAAATTAATATTTTGAGAATGTTCTGCTTCTAAGTCTTCGTTACCGAGAATATTGTGGTTAATATCCACAAATTCCAAGTAGAGTTCCTTCAACGAAGGCGATCGGAAACCCTTGCCATAAGAGGCGCGAAAACTTGTTTCGGGACTAATATCGTATTTCGCGTTTATGGAATAAACCAAAGGCGCCGTGTATTTGGTATTATAGCTGTAGCGCAGGCCAGGCTGCAACATTAGTCGCGCGGCAGGTTTTATTTTAACACTTAAAAAAGCTGCGTAATCGCCAAGTTCCTGTCTTTTATCAAGCATGCGTTTGCCAATTCCACTTTCGTGATTCAGATCGATGCCAAGTTGGTAATTAAAAGGGCTTTTGTCAGTGCTTTTACTGAATTCTGCACGAAGCAAATACTGATTAAATTTGGTGGTATCTTGATCTTCAGGGCTCAAAGTCAAGGATTTGTCAAGTGTAGTAAGGTCAACAAAATAATTATTTTTCACCCTATCGTAATAGGAATAAGAAGCAATAACGTTCAGGTAGCGATCTTTAAAAAGCCTTGTATTGATGTCAGCTTTTGTGGTTAAGCGGTTTGTTTTGAATTCATTATCAAAAGCAGTTTCATAATAGGGTTCCAGTAGGCTTCCTTTATCCATCAAAAGTTCATTAAAATAGGAAACGCTTAGTCTGGCTTTTAACTCATTATGAGCATATTGCAGGCTTCCATCAGCATTATATTGTCTTTTAGGTTTCCAGCTGTTGGCGCGTCCAATGTTTTGGGCACTATAACCTTGAAAAAAATTGCGGGCACCAGCTACAGAACCGCTCCATCTACCTTTTTTCACGGAAGCATCCGCGCTAAAGTTGTAAACACCAACCGATTCCACATAAGCATTCGCATTGGTTTGATAACTGGTATAAAGATTTTCTTTAGTGATGATGTTTATTACACCAGCCAATGCATTGCTACCATAAATAACCGACATAGGGCCTTCGATAATTTCGATATGTGCTACATTATAAAGGTTGAGCTGATCCAAATCGATATTTCCATTCAAACGACCAATTACCGGTACACCGTCAACTAAAAATTTAATATGCTCACCGCCAAGACCTTGTAAAGTAATTTTTGATCCCAACGCTCCATCATTAGACGAACGGATGTTTAATTCGCCTGACATCAGCTCGTTTAGATTATTTGAAGCACGTTGTTCAATTGACCTTGCACCAATTACTTTTACCCTGAAAATCGATTTATCAATTGCCTGAGGCGTGTATTGTCCTGTAACTACCACTTCGTCAATATTATAGGAAAGCGGCTTTAGCTTTATTTGAAGTTGCTGTCCAGGAACAATAGTGTCGTAAAGTTTCTGGTAACCCACATAGCTGATTTTAAAAAGCCCTTTTTCTTTTAAAGGATTTTCAACAAAACCATTGATATCCGTTAAAGCAGAAATTTGTGTTTGCTCATTGAACGACTCAAACAGCACATGCGCAAAAGCAATTGCCTCGCCATTGCGGCTATCATTGATGGTAATGCCCGCTTTTTGGCCAAATCCATAGAGGAAAAGGCCAAATAGCGTAGCGATTAATAAGAAACTTCTTTTGAAAATAGACATGTGTTATCTAATGATTAACTTTTGCGTAAATATTTGTTCTTCAGTAGCTA
>CAZOEV010000228.1:0-5143 GCA_964578915.1 uncultured Lentimicrobiaceae bacterium | reverse complement strand
GCGTGCATCAACACAAAAACGCCTAAACAAAAACTTTGATCTATCTGCTTTCGCTAAGGGTACTTACCTTTTGCAAGTGCGCATGGGCAACGAGCAAGTTACGGAGAAAATCGTGATTCAATAAATCACTGTTTAGCGCTTGTATTGAAGTAATTGGATATATAGCTCTTTATATATGTTCTAAATTGCTCAAATAAGTACAATTTAGAAGGTTTCTAAACAAACCCGAAACATCCTTGATTATCAGGATGTTTCGGGTTTTTTGTTTTTTAGGTTTAGGCACATATTGATTGTAAAAGCCTGATAAATAGACCAGTGCTGGATTCTTGCTTAAAATGGTCGTGCATTGAAAATGAGGCCAAATCTTTTAATTTTGCTTGGCTGTTTAAAAATAGCGGCATTGTTTATTGACAACCAGCGATCAGAATACAAGTTGAGCGATTTTTTGAACTATTAACCAAGTGTTTTTATTCTTTAAATTATTAGACTTGTATATTGAAAATGAGTTTGTTGTTAATGCTTTTTGTTGGATTGATAATTAAAAATTATACAAAGTGAACGAGGTAATACTTTTTGCACTTCTCACACTGGGGCTACTTGGAACAGTTGCAGCTGTAATTCTGTATTTTGTAGCTCAAAAGTTCAAGGTGATAGAAGATCCTAAAATTGATTTGGTGGATGATGTTTTGCCTAAAGCTAACTGCGGAGGATGTGGCTTTCCTGGCTGTAGAGCTTTTGCTGAAGCCCTTGTGAAATCTGCCAATGTAAATCACTCACTCGAAGGCCTCAACTGTCCAGTAGGTGGCAACGACACAATGAAAAGTGCGGCAGCTATTCTTGGCCTTGAAGTGGAAGAAAAAGATCCGCTGATTGCCGTGATTAGATGCAATGGAAGCAAGGTCAATTCGCCCGCAAAGATTGATTATGATGGGCCTTCTACCTGCGCTTTTGCGCATAATCTTTATGCCGGCGAAGGCGGCTGTCCCTTTGGCTGTCTTGGTTTGGGCGATTGCGTTGTCAGTTGTGATTTTGATGCCATTCATATCAATCCCGAAACCGGTTTGCCCGAAGTAAATGAAAAATGTGTGGCCTGTGGTGCCTGTGTCAAAGCTTGTCCGCGCAGCATTATTGAGTTGCGCCCCAAAGGCAAAAAAGACCGCCGCATTTTCGTGAGCTGTATCAATCAGGAGAAAGGCGGTGTAGCCAAAAAGAATTGTGCAGTAGCTTGTATCGGTTGCTCAAAATGCTTTAAGGTGTGTCCTTTTGATGCCATCACCATGAATAACAACTTGGCTTATATCGATCCGATAAAATGTAAGCTGTGCCGCAAATGTGTGACGGAATGCCCCACAAATGCCATTCACGAGATTAATTTCCCGGTACGTAAAGTCAAAACCGAAACTTCCGAAGAAACAGTTGAAACCAAAAAAACAATGGCCGTTTCGCATGATAACTCCAACGAGAACCCAGCCTAAGCTAATAGCATGATGAAATCTTTGAAAACATTTAAAATTGGCGGCGTACATCCCGAAGAGAATAAGCGCTCGGCCAATGCTCCGATTCAAATACTGCCTTTTCCTAAGCAGGCGATCATTCCCTTGGGACAAAATTTGGGAGCTCCCTCAAAACTGCTGGTTAAGCGCGGCGATGAAGTGAAAACAGGTCAATTGATCGGCAGTGGAGAATCTTTTATTTCTGCCAACCTGCATTCGCCCTTTACCGGAAAGGTATCTAAAGTTGATGACTTTCTGGATAGCAGCGGATATCGCAGGCCTGCCATTGTAATCGATGTGCAGGAAGAAGATATTTGGGAAGACGGTATCGACACCTCAGCTGCAATAAAGCGGGAAATTACTGCCGACAGACAAACGATAATTGATACCATAAAATCCTGCGGAATTGTTGGTTTAGGCGGAGCAACTTTTCCTACGCATGTTAAGCTGATGGTTCCCGATGGCAAAAAAGCCGAATTCCTTATTATAAATGGTGTGGAATGCGAACCTTACCTCACTTCCGATCATCGCCTGATGCTCGAAAAAGGGGAGGAGATGCTTATTGGGATACAAATTCTGATGAAAGCCCTCAACGTAGAAAAAGCTATCGTTGGAATCGAAAATAATAAGCCGGACGCCATCAATCACCTGACAGAGTTGGCAAAAAGCTTTGACGGAATTCAAATTCAAGCGCTTAAAGTAAAATATCCGCAAGGCGGCGAAAAGCAGCTTATCAAAGCTACCCTAAACCGCGAAGTTCCCTCGGGAAAATTGCCAATAGAAGTAGGCTGCGTGGTGAGCAATGTAGGCACAGCTGTTGCAGTTTACGAAGCCGTTCAAAAGAATAAACCGCTGATAGAAAGGGTGGTTACTGTTACCGGAAAAGCTGTAAAAAAACCTTCTAACTTTATGGTTCGCGTGGGTACACCAGTACAACAACTGCTGGATGCCGCTGAAGGTCTGCCCGAAAATACCGGAAAAATAATCAATGGCGGTCCCATGATGGGCAAGGCGATCACAAGTACCGAAGTGCCCGTAGTAAAAGGTACATCAGGTATTCTGTTGATGAAAACAGAGGAAAGTCGCCGGAAAACGCTGGTAAATTGTATCCGTTGCTCAAAATGTACCACGGTTTGCCCGATGGGCTTGGAGCCTTTCCTTTTGGGAAAGCTAGTAAAGATGGAACGCTACGAAGACAGTATGAAAGAGCGGATTATGGATTGTATCGAGTGCGGATCGTGTCATTTTACTTGTCCATCAAGCTTGCCATTGCTCGACTACTTAAGATTAGGAAAACAACGTGCCGGACAGATTATCAGGTCCCGTAAATAATAATAATACAGAAAGATGAATCAATTTACTATTTCGGGCTCTCCGCATGTTCATGGAGAAGAAAGTGTAAGCAAGATAATGTACACCGTAGTGCTGGCCTTGGTTCCGGCGGTGCTGGTTTCGACTTACTTTTTTGGATTGGATGCGGTCAGGGTGCTACTTATAGCTGTAATTTCCTGTATGTTTTTTGAATGGGTTATTCAAAAATATATCATCAAAGGCCCTGTAACCATCACGGATGGTTCTGCCATGGTGGCTGGTTTGCTGCTGGCTTTTAACGTCCCGGCTAATTTGCCTTGGTGGATTATTGTAATCGGTGCGCTGGTAACCATCGGCATTGCCAAGATGTCGTTCGGTGGCTTAGGCCGCAATCCTTTTAATCCGGCGCTTGTGGGCCGTGTGTTTATGCTTATCTCATTTCCGGTGCAGATGACCAGCTGGCCGGTAGCCAAACCTTTATTTGCCGAAGGCCTTACGGACGCCATTACTGGCCCTACAGCCCTCGGCATTCTCAAAGAAGGCGTAAGTGCAGGGAAAACCATTGACCAAATAATGGCAGATCCGGCCATGCCAAATTATATCGACCGTTTGACGGGAAATATGAGCGGATCGCTGGGCGAAATGTCTGCCATTGCGCTGATTATTGGCGGCTTGTTTATGATTATACGCAAAGTGATCGACTGGCAAGTGCCATTTTCAATTATTTTCACAGTGTTTGCTTTCGCAGGAATTTTTCACCTTGTCGATCCGTCGATGTATGTTGAGCCTACTTTTCATCTGTTTGCAGGAGGTTTAATGCTGGGCGCTATTTTTATGGCTACAGATATGGTGAGCTCGCCTATGACGATTTCCGGCAAATGGGTTTACGGCATCGGTATTGGCCTTATAACCATTATCATCAGGCTTTGGGGCGCCTATCCTGAAGGTATTTCCTTTGCGATTTTGATTATGAACGCCTTTGTGCCTTTGATCAATAACAGCCTCAAGCCCAAACGTTTTGGAGTAAAAGCCGTTTCAAAATAATTTAAAAAAACTAACTCCTTTGCCTTATGGCCGCAAAAAAAGAATCTACGTTTTTCAATATGGTAAGCACGCTGTTTCTCATTACAGCAGTTTCTGCTTTGTCGCTGGGAACGGTTTTTAACCTTACCAAAGAGCCTATTGCCCTGGCCAAAAAAGCCAAGCAAGAAGCCGCGATAAAATCTGTGTTACCTACTTTTAGTGAGTTAAAAATAGTCAATGTGAAATCAGCACTAGAAAACGATTCCCTGCAATTTAATCAGGGTTTTGTTGACGGTCAGCTGGTGGGCACTGCTATCAACACCTTTACCAACAAGGGTTTTAGCGGAAATATAAAGCTGATGGTGGGCCTGTTGCCCGATGGCACAATCAATAATATTTCGGTGCTTGAGCACAAAGAAACGCCAGGATTGGGCGATAAGATGCAAAAAAGTAAATCGACCTGGAGTGAGCAGTTTAATGGCAAAAAGTCAGAGACTTTCAAGTTTGATGTTACCAAAGATGGCGGACAGGTTGATGCCATTACAGCTGCTACCATTAGCTCACGCGCTTATGTGGATGCCGTAAAAAGGGCGATAGCTACCTACAAACAAAATAGAGAGGAAAGCAATAATGAATAAAAATATTCAAAATTTCACAAAAGGATTTATCAGAGAAAACCCTGTTTTTTCGCAGCTTCTCGGGCTTTGTCCTACGCTGGGTGTAACCACCAGTGCCATCAACGGCATGGGCATGGGATTGGCTACGGCTTTTGTTTTGGTGATGTCGAATCTGGCCGTTTCTGCTATCAAAAATTTTATTCCGGACAAAGTGCGCATTCCCGCCTTTATCGTAATCATTGCTTCTTTTGTAACTGTTGTTGAACTGGTGATGCAGGGATTTGTGCCAGCTTTGTTTGAGCAGCTTGGCTTGTTTATCCCGCTGATCGTTGTAAACTGTGTGGTGCTGGGTCGCGCAGAGGCTTTTGCATCAAAAAACACGATTTTCAGCTCCGTAATTGACGGCCTGGGCATGGGACTTGGATTTACGTTTGCTTTAACTGTTTTAGGTGGCGTGCGCGAATTATTGGGCAGCGGTGCTATTTTCAGCCTCAAACTTATCGAAGGCGATGCCATGCTGGTTTTTGTATTGGCGCCGGGAGCATTCATCGCGCTGGGCTACCTAATCGCACTAACCAACAAATTGAATAAATCTAAATAACGCAGCTCATGGAATATATCATTATTATTATATCCGCCATTTTCGTCAACAATATTGTGTTGGCGCAGTTTCTTGGAATTTGTCCTTTCGTAGGCGTT
>CAZOEV010000227.1:0-5149 GCA_964578915.1 uncultured Lentimicrobiaceae bacterium | reverse complement strand
ACAATCAGGAGACGGCCTTCCATTGGATTTTGGGGCATTTACCTACCCGGGAGAATATTCAGTAACGGCTTTTAACCCAACAACCGCATGTAGTTCAGATATGACGGGGACTGTCAATATATATGATGGCCCAGAAGTATTTATTTTAGTATCACTTACTGATCCTTTATATTGTTTTGGTGATAATTCCGCTATTGAACTCGTACTAAACTATTCACAAATAGGCGCTAGTTATCAGTTATATAAAGATGATGATGCTAATCCAGTTTTTGCTGGTCAAACAGGAACCGGTGGACCACTAAGCTGGACTGCCGTTTCTCAATATGGCCAAGGAGATTATTACGTCAAATCTACTTTTATTGCTGATCCTACTTGCAGCGCTGTAATGGATGGTGTAATCACTGTTGAAGAAATTGAATTGCCTACTGCCACTTTATCTGGCACTGAAACGATATGCTCCAGTTATTGCACAAATATCGAATTTGAGCTAACAGGAACATTACCTTATGAGGTTTATTACACAGCAAATAATATTATTCAAGCTCCTGTCTATTTTACACCAGGAAATGCACCCTATTTATTTGAAGTATGCCCCCTTGAAAACACGACTTATGAAATAGTTAGTGTTCAATACACCGAGTTTCCTTATTGTACGGGAACTGATATTACGGGCATTTTTGATGTCATTGTAGAACCACTTCCTGTGATTGTGGATATAGGCTCGCCAGCAACAACTTGTATCACTGAACCTTATACTACAAATGTTATTACAGAACATGCTTCAGCCTATTCATGGGTAATTTTAGGCACTCCTAATGGTAATATATCTTCTGACAATACTTTAAATACCACTTATACACCTGCTGCAGGTGATGAAGGAACAACAGTACAACTTCAATTAACAGCCTATGGAGAAGGAAGTTGTGCAAGTGAAACAACTACCTCTATATTGGATATAGAGATTGAGCCTATTCCAGTAATTACGCAACTTGATGGCGGAACAATATGCGAAACGGCTAGCTTTAACACCAATGTTTCAGTCGATTTCGCATCTGCTTATAGTTGGGAAATTATCTCCGGAAACGGAACTATTTCACCTGACAATACAATGAATACAGTCTATACAGCCGCTCCCGGTGATGGTGGCACAACCGTTGTTTTGCAAATAACAGCCACTGGATCAGGAACTTGTTCAGGTGAAGAAGTTACAGGCCAAGTTGAAATTATTGTTGAGCCATTGCCAACGGCAGATGCTGGCTCAGGAGGAACAATATGCGAAAGTGAATCCTTCCAGCTTGATGGAAGTGCCACAAATCAAACTTCCGTGCTTTGGGAAATAGTTGATGGAATTGGTTCTTTTGATGATGCAAGCATACTAAACGCACTATTCACACCCGGAGACATTAGCACAAATACTTCTATGACGCTCAGACTTAGTGTTAACGGCTCTGGAACCTGCAATGGTGAAGTGGCCATCTCAGAAGTTATCATAGATGTAGAACCACTTCCGGAAGCCAATGCAGGTATAGGTGGCGTCATCTGCGAAACACAAGGATACCATTTTGCCAATGCTTCCGTCCAAAATAATTCTAGTTTTGTATGGGAAATCCATGAAGGTTCAGGCAATTTTGACCTCCCACTTAATATCTCACCGGTGTTTTATCCGAATCCGGTAACTCAAATTACTGATATGACCTTACGCCTTGTGGCTTTTGGTCTGGGCGAGTGCAGCACTGCTACTGATACTTCTTTTGTAACAATAACCGTTCATCCACAACCAGTAGCTTATGCCGGCGAAGGTGGCGAAACATGCGTGAATACGCCCTTTGCATTAGCCGATGCAACAGCTGAACATCAAAGCTCAGTACTTTGGGAAGTTGTTAATGGAGAAGGATTTGTTGATTCACCCTTAAATGTGAATCCAAATTATATTCCCGATGCAGCAGATGCCGGGACAATTGTTACGCTAAAACTTACAGTCTTTGGCGACGGCCCATGTGATCAAATTAGCACAAATGATTTTGTAAATATCTCTATTCATGGCTTACCAACTGTAAACGCGGGGCCACCTTTGCAAACCTGTTTTGCAGATGCTATTACAATCACTCAGGCAACTGCAGCAGATTATGGAGCTATTGCTTGGACTCATAACGGAAATGGGATACTTACCAATATAACCACTATTAACCCAACTTATGAGCCAGCAGCTGGAGATGAAGGAAATACAATTACGCTTACCTTATCAGCTCAAGGCATAGATGCATGCGCAGGCGAATCGGTAACAGATGAAACAACAATTACTGTTAACCCATTACCTATAGCATTTGCCGGGCTTGATGCAACAGTTTGTGAACTACAGGATTACACAATTCTTGATGCTTCTGCATCATTTGAAAGCTCAGTAGTCTGGTCAGTAATCAACGGTTCTGGTAATATACTTGAACCATTTGAAGTAAATACAACCTACCGTCCGAGCGCATCTGATGCCGGAACAACAGTACGTTTAAGGCTCACTGTTTATGGAAGTGGAAATTGCGCAGCTTACAGCAGCTTTGATGAAATTAATATTTTTATCAATGAAAGCCCAACAGCACTATTTAGCGTTGATTCTCCAGTTTGCGAGAATGTAATAGTCTCATTTACAGACCAATCTTCTACAGCTGCCGGAATTATTGATCAATGGGTTTGGGATTTTGGAGATGGCAATGCAGCTGTTACCATAAATCAGCCGGGTAATCCAAATGTTTCACATAGTTATACCATTTCAGGTGATTATTCGGTTTCTTTAAATGTTACGAATACCAATGGTTGCACAGATACCTACTCAACTGAAATAAATATCAGTCCGGCGCCAGTTGCTGCATTTGATTATTCTGGAGGTCTATGCGCTGAAAGCGAAGTTGATTTCAATGATCTTTCGCAAGAAAACGGCGGTGGAAATATTGCATCATGGTTTTGGGACTTTGGAGATGGAACTTCCTCAACCGAGCAAAACCCAAGCCATATTTTTAATATTGCCGGAGATTACGATGTTTCGCTAGTTGTTACAAATACAGAGAATTGTGTGAGCCAGTCTTTCAGTCAAACAATAACTATTGGCGAACCTATCACAGTAACTATTGATGATACGGATTTAATTGCCTGCTTGAATGATCCGCATCAATTCAACGGAATATCTCTTGAAGCGGTATATTGGAATTGGGACTTTGGTGACGGAAGCACTTCAACACTGCAAAATCCGAATCACACTTACACTTCGGTTGGCAATTATACCGTAACGCTAACAGGCACTGACATCAATGGCTGTCCGAATAATGATATGACATTACTTACGGTGAGCCCAAATCCTCAGGCATTCTTTACTTCTGAGCAATCAGCCTGTACAAATGAGCTAATAAACTTTACCGACGCATCAATTTCTCCCAATGGTCAAATAACTGAGTGGCTATGGGAAATGGGAGACGGAACAGTAATTGGGCCTATTACAAATCCTGCCGACAGAAATGTTGTTCACAGTTATATTTTCGCCGGTAGTTATGAAGTCACACTAACAGTTACTGATATAAATGGCTGTACTGATGATTTCTCAAGAATAATAATTATTGAAAATGGCCCACTTGCAAACTTTACTTTTGATGCTGCATGTGAAGGTCAAGCTGTCTCTTTTATGGATCTTTCTTCCCAAAATGGTGGCTCAGATTTGTTAAGCTGGCAATGGGACTTTGGTGATCCATTCTCTGGAACTAATAATTCTTCGAACCTGCAAAACCCTTCTCATCTTTTCATAGGTGATATGCCTCCAGGAGGATTTACCGTCTCTTTAACTGTTACAAACACCCAAGGCTGTGTTAACACAATCCAGTTGCAGGTTGAGGTAAATCAGAATCAAGTAATTACCATCACCACAGATCAAAATCCCATCTGCTTAGGCGAACCGATTCTATTTAGCTCCGATGCCACCAATGTTGCTTCATGGCTATGGAACTTTGACGACGGCAATACTTCTACGCAGGCTAATCCAGGGCATACTTATCAGATTGCTGGTAATTACGATGTAACGCTCAATATTCAGGATGACAATGGATGTACTGCCTCGACCACACATCAGGTTACAGTGAATGAGTTGCCCACAGCACTATTTACAAATACAACGCCTGGTTGCGGATTACAAACAATCAATTTCACCGACTTGTCTGTATCGCCCAATGGCGCAATTGTTGACTGGCTCTGGGACTTTGGAGACGGCAACACCTCTACTTTACAGAATCCTGACAATGAATACCTGACAGCTGGAACCTTTATTGTATCGCTTGACATTACAGACGAATCGGGATGCACCGACACCTATCAAAAAACCATTTCCATTGATACGACTCCATTGGCTAACTTTGCTTTTGAAGCAGCCTGCGCCGGTCAGCCGGTCATATTTACCGACCTTTCTTCAGTAAATAATGGCAGCAATATCATTGGTTGGTCATGGAATTTCGGTGACCCAGCTTCTGGAACAGCCAATAATTCGACAGTGCAAAACCCAACACATATTTTCGTTGGCACTATGCCTGCCGGCGGATTCACTGTCTCGCTGACAGTAACCAATTTGGAAGGCTGCACCGACACTTTTGAAGCACAACTGATGCTCATTGATGGTCAGATTATTACCATCACTACCGACAATGATATCCATTGTTTGGGCGAGATTGTGCAATTTAGCTCCGATGCTACCAATGTTCAATCTTGGCTATGGAACTTTGGCGACGGCAATACCTCTACACAGGCCGATCCATCACACATTTATCAGTTTGCAGGCAATTATAATGTAACGCTTAACATTCAGGATGTGAATGGCTGCCTTGCTTCAGCAAATCACCTGATAGAAGTGAATGATTTGCCAACAGCCAATTTCAGCAATACAGCGCCCGGCTGCCCTGATGAGACGATCTATTTTACTGACTTGTCCATCTCGCCCAATGGCGGAATCACAAACTGGCTGTGGGACTTCGGCGACGGAAATACCATAAGCATTGATGCACCCAACACCCCTGATGTAGAACATATCTATGCCAATTCAGGCACATACAATGTTACACTCACGGTAACGGATGTTACGGGTTGCGAAGACAGCTTTACACGACAAATTGTTACAGAAAAC
>CAZOEV010000226.1:0-5169 GCA_964578915.1 uncultured Lentimicrobiaceae bacterium | reverse complement strand
GTTTTAGCGGGGGCTTCACTTGGAGTGAGTGTCTCACTTGGCTCTTCGCTCGCTGCTGGCATATCCATTCCACCATGGTTGTGGCCGGTCATGGCGGGGCCGCCTTCGGGGTTCATCATGCTCGGTTTGCCTGCCAGTTGTGCCGCCGCATCAATGCTGAATGTGCCGTTTACTGCTATTTCTTCGCCTTCCTGTAAGCCGTTTTCTATGATGTAGCTTTCGCCCAGCGCAGAACCGAGCGTTACCTCTCGCATTTTAAAATTAACGCCCTGACCGGTAACGGATTTCACATAAACAACAGACCGCTTGCCAGTCCACATCACGGCAGTTTTAGGGACAACTACGGCATCTGACTTTTTGGGCAGCTGCGCCTTTACAATACCGGAAACAAACATTTCAGGCTTCAGCTCCAAAGCCGCGTTAGTGGTTGCTACCCGCGCTTTGGCTACCCTTGTTTTCGGGTCGATTACGGGGTCGAGAAATGAAATTGTACCCGTAAAGGTTTCGCCGGGAAGGGAAGTGACGGTAAATTCAACTTTATCGCCTTTTTTAATCCAGCCGATGTCAGATTCATACACATCAAAAAGTACCCATACTTTCGAAAGGTCGGCAATTTCATAAATGGTTTCGCCCCTGCGGATATAATCGCCGGTATTGACCATTTTTTCGGTGACATAACCCGAAATATCTGCCCGCACATCAAATGTTGCTTCGGTGTTTTCCGATTGCAGTATCTTTTCAATCTGGCCGTCGGTCAGCTTCCAGTTTTTTAGTTTTCCCTTGGCAGCCTCGAAAAGCTGTGGTTGCGTTTCCTTTATTTTTTGTGCTTCGAACAACTCTTCCTGTGCAGTCACCAAATCTGGCGAATATATTGATGCAATCACCTGGCCTTTATTTACATATTCGCCGGTGAAATTGACCATCAGCGCTTCAATTCTCCCTGGGATGTGCGACGACTGTGAAAAAACCAGCCGTTCATCTTCCTGAATTTTACCGTTTAACCGAAGCTGTTTAATCGGTTCCATTGTTCCTACAACTGCGGTTTGAATACTGGCCAGCTGCATGGCTGTTGGCGACATGCTGACCGCCATCGGGTCGATTTCGCCGTCTTGTTCATTCTCCAACGGGATTAAATCCATGCCGCATATCGGGCAGTCGCCCGGCTCACTTTGCCGGATTTGCGGGTGCATGGAGCAGGTGTAGATTTGTTGATGTGAGGATGTGCTGATTTGCTGATTCGGTGATGTGTTGATTTGTTGATCTGTTGATTTGTTGATGTGCTGATTTGATAAAGAATGGTTTCCCACTAAATAGCCAATCAAACCTCCGACGAGCAAAATGGCAATCAGAATTGCTATGGTTTTTTTTATAGATTTCATATTATTGTTTATTAAATTTAGCTGACGAAATTATTTTACTGAGTAACTTTTGAATGGATAGCATCATAGCCTTCATCCCGATAGGAGGGGGTGGATAATTTTTTGCTCTTTCGCATAAAAGAAGCCAGTAGTCGGTTTCTATTGCTTCTTTATGGGCTATTTTAAGTTTATGGATAAAATCAGCCCTGCTTTCACAACTTTGTGCTTCCCGGATATTGGCTCCAATACTCGTTCCCGATTTTAAAAGTTGGCGTGCGATCACATATTTCCGATTGCTTTCTAACAATTCTGAATATTCAATAATCTCCAAAGCAAATTCAAAGCTTAAATCCAAAATCTCATTTTTATGTTCCATTATGTTTAATTTTTTCAGTGTTCATAATACTTTTTTAATCCCCACATCAGCACATCAGCACATCCTCACATCACCCCATCAATACGTATAAGCTGTAATATACTTCAACTTGGCCAGCTCAATCTGATACTGGACTTCTGCTGTGGCTTTCATTTTTTCATATTTCAGCAGTTGCTGTTGCATACGCAGCACTTCTTCAAAATCCCTTCCTGAATTTCCATAGGAGGTGAAAAGTAAATTCAATGACTGTTGCGATGTTTGAATTTGTTGTTCATAAAGCGATAAAAGTTGCTTTTGCTGCTGAATTTGAAACCAGACCGATTCATAACTTGAAATGAGTGAATTGACGGTTTCGTCTTTTTGCAGAGAATAGCTTTCTTGCATCAGTTGCGCTTCTCGTTTGGCCGCTTTGTACTTTTTCCTGAAAATGGGAATAGTCGCCGAAACCATTGGCATCAGTATGTCTTTTCCGTTATCGGGCAGGCTCATATCGCTGCGCTTACCAACAATTGCATAATCCAAGCCGATACCCAGTTTTGGCAGACCCTGTTTTTGTGCCGCGATTTCGCTGGCTTCGCTGGCTTTTATTTTCATGTCCAATGCGTTCAAAATGGGGTTATTGTCCAGCAGTGAATCCCGGCGAAAGTTGTCGGGCAGATAGTCTGCAGCGAGGGAATCATTAATTGTTACCGCTTCCGCGATGTCCCTGTTCAGCAGCTTATTAAAAGTGGCCAGCAAGGGTTTTTCTTTCTTTTCAAGAATGCTGAGGTTGGTTACCGCATCCTTCAGCATAATATCCACCCGCAGCACATCCACCATGGGTGCCGCCCCGTTTTTAAACTTTGAATTGGCAATGATTTTATACGATTGCAGGATGTCGATGTTCTCCTTTTCAACCTGTTTCCATTGATTCAATTCATACAACGGAAAATAAGCTGCTGAAACCTCATAAAACAATTTATTACGCGCATCCAGGAACGACTGGTATTTGGCTTCGGCCATTAAAGTAGCGGCATCGCCCTGTGCTTGCAAAGTCCCGAACCAGGGGAACATCTGCGTGAGCGAAAACTTTGCCCGTTGCGGTCCCACCCGTGTTTCAACCGGTGAGATAAAATAGCCGAAGGAAAAAGACGGGTCAGGCAGGCTAGTCAGCTGTGGCACTTTTTGGAGTGCAGCCTCAAATTCCTTGTATTTTGCCTGCAAACCCGGGTTGTTTTCGGCCGCTGCTTGAAGGTAATCAGCTGGCGTTTGTGTCTGCGCCTGTGAAGTTATAATTCCAAGCATCAGCAGGAATAGGATATTTATAATAGACTTCATGATTGTATCTTTTTTAGTTTCTGTTCTTCCCGCATGCTATACAATACTGGCACGATGAAAAAAGTAACCGCGGCAAAAATCATCCCGCCAAATGCCGGAATGGCCATGGGAATCATAATATCAGCGCCTCGTCCTGTTGATGTAAGAATGGGTAGCAGTGCGATTATGGTTGTTGCCGAGGTCATTGCAGCAGGTTTAATTCTACGGTAGCCCGCTTCTACCACAGCAGCCCGGATTCCTTTCTGGTTATCGGTTTTATTCCGGGCAAAACTTTGATCTAAGTAAGTCGCCATCAAAACTCCGTCATCAGTAGCAATGCCAAAGAGCGCGATAAAGCCAACCCAAACGGCCACACTCAGGTTGATGGTGTTCATTTGGAACAGCTCCCGCATATTGGTATCAAAGATGGAGAAATCGCCAAACCAGCCCTGTCCGTAAAGCCATATCATCATAAAGCCACCGCTAAAGGCCATGGCAATGCCCGAAAAAACCATCAGCGAGGTGGTGACCGACTTAAACTGGAAATAGAGAATCAGAAAAACAATAATCAAAACCAGTGGTACAATGATGGACAGGCGTTTTTCTGCCCGCACCTGGTTTTCATAATTCCCCGAGAATTTATAACTGATTCCGGCAGGTACGATTAAATCACCGGAATCAATACGGGCCTGTATCGCATTCTGCGCATCATTGACAACGCCCACTTCCGAAAAACCATCGCGTTTGTCGAACAAAACGTAACCCACCAAAAAAGTCTCTTCACTTTTAATGGCCTGTGGCCCTCTGACGTATTCAAAATCGACTATTTGGGAAATTGGAATTTGAGCTCCGGTTGGTGTCGATATCAGAATGTTGCCCAGCGATTCGGGGTCGTCTCGAAGTTCGCGCGGGTAACGTACCCTCACCGGATAACGTTCGCGACCTTCAACGGTAGAAGTGATTTTCATTCCTCCAATAGCCGTTTCAATAGTTTGTTGCACATCTTCCACATTTAATCCATAACGCGAAATCTCATCGCGGTTAATGTTGAGGTGCAGGTAAGGTTTGCCTACGATCCGGTCGGCAAATACCGCTTCGGCTTTTACCGAAGGCACTACTTTTAACACCTCTTCTAATTGCATCCCAAAGCTTTCAATGACACTCAGGTTGGGGCCATAAACTTTAATCCCCATGGGTGCGCGCATTCCTGTTTGCAACATCACCAAACGGGTTTCAATGGGTTGCAGTTTAGGTGCTGAGGTTACCCCCGGAATTTTTGCTACTTTCACAATTTCATCCCAAATATCGTCGGGCGATTTGATTTGCTGCCTCCAATTGCGGTAATAATTCCCTTTGGTATCTGGTATCAGTTCCTCATAGCTTACGCCACTTTCTAAGGCTTCTTTATTGGTAAGTGTGTCTCCGTTGTTTAGTATAAAGCTGTCATTTTTATCTACTTTAAACCTTATCCGATGCCCTTTTTCGTTGAGCATATACTGCGGCCGGTAATTAATAACGTTTTCAAACATGGAGATCGGTGCCGGATCAAGCGCAGATTCTACCCTTCCTAATTTTCCTACTGTAAGTTCAACTTCCGGTATATTGGTCAACAACATATCCAGTTGCCCCAGAACTTTCCGGTTGTATTCAAAGCCTGAATGAGGCATAGAAGTGGGCATAAATAGGAAACTTCCTTCATCGAGCGAAGGCATAAATTCTTTCCCGATAGCGGGGAAAGTGTGGGTTAAGCCTGACCACACTTTGGTGGTACGGACATTCCATCCAACGGTATCGAAGCCTTTGGCAGCAAAACCAAAAATATTGTTGAATCCTATCCAGGTAGTTACCCCGAAAAGAATTAGAAAAGCAGGAATCAACAGGAATGTGACTTTGTGGTTTAAACACCAACGGAGTATCGGTTTGTAAAAATTCTCGAGGATTATGAAAAATCCTAAGATAATTGTAACGAGCAAGGCCACAAAAAGCACATTAATGACAAGGCTTTTGGCGGGGCCCAGCGGAAGCCAATATTTGGCCAGCAACCAGATAACTCCTATTACAACAATTATGACTTCGGCATACTCGAGCAGCCAGAAAGCAAATGACTGCATGCGTTGTTTCAAAGTTGAACTGGATGAA
>CAZOEV010000225.1:0-5188 GCA_964578915.1 uncultured Lentimicrobiaceae bacterium | reverse complement strand
TATAATCTTGCAAAAAGCTAGCTTCTCAGCTGAACATCCAGGCCGTAATCTTGTTAAATACTTAAACTTAAAAATAAATATTATGGCATCAATTACATTAAAAGGAAACGAATTTCACACAACGGGAAATCTCCCAAAAGTTTCAAGCCAGGCACCTGATTTTAAACTGGTTAAATCTGACCTAAGCGAACTCGACAAAGCAGGGCTAAAAGGCAAAAAAGTAGTTTTAAACATCTTCCCCAGTTTGGATACGGATGTTTGTGCCGCTTCCGTGCGTCGTTTCAATAAAGAAGCTTCTGAACTTGAAAATACTGTTGTGGTATGCGTTTCAAAAGACCTGCCTTTTGCCCACGCACGTTTTTGCACCACAGAAGGCCTGAGCAATGTAATTTCTGCCTCAGATTTCAGAACAGGAAAATTTGGTGAAGACTACGGACTTACCATTGCCGATGGCCCACTCGCCGGATTGCATTCACGTGCAGTAGTTGTTCTCAACGAAAAAGGTGATGTAATTTATGCCGAACAAGTGCCTGAAATTGTGGAAGAGCCTAATTACGAAGCGGCGCTAAAAGCTGCTAAGTAGTCTTTGTAAGAAAAGGCCAAATACTGCTTTACTCTCTTTTTTGAAACAGTCATTTACCACAGTAAATTCCTTGGTTTCTAAAACTTCGAAAGCCTTGTCTTTGTCCTTTTCTTATCAAAGCCTTAATATAAATGGGTTTCTCTTTGAAACCAAAAAGCACATTTTCGATAAGAAAAAGGTGGAATCAGAAATCAATTCTGGTTTCACCTTTTTTGTTTATTGTGTTTTTGTAAAAGGTCGAAGACCTCTTGACTAAGCCCGGCCTTCAGTACTTTTGTGAAAAGATCGGTTTCAGGAGGTATATCCGCATGGCTCGCAGTTTTGGGGATACTTCCTGACGATTTTTCGCGATTGCCTAACGCAATTTCCTGAAGGCTATTTTTTATCCACCGATATCTATGCTTTTTGTCAAAATCGGTAAATAGTTGTTGCAGCCCACTATTATTTTGTAAATACTTCGCAGAATCTGTCTATTTATTGAAAAAATCTATTAAATTTGAACTCTTATTTATATTAGTGCTGTTTTTTAATCCTTTGTATTTCAGTGCTATAAATTTATAGAAACAATCTTCACTATTTTACATTTACTAGTTGAACTTAAGATTGCCTTTAGCAGTGCCAAGAGAAATCTATTGGAGGATTATCGAAAAATCAAAGGTAAATAGCTACAATTGTACCCCCACGAATTTTTTTGCAAACTCAACAGGAGGTAATTTTGGCGAAAAATGCTTTGATAGCCTCATTATAGCTAATATTGCGGGTTTATGACTAAAAACGGACATGCAATATGAAAATTCCATATTCTCCGAAAACATGGGCCTGCTTTTGAGAAATGAAAATAATGACTCTACTAGTCAATATGTTAAACTTGAAAATACATCAAATTCCCGGTTTGCTTGGATAACAATGTTTATAAATTTATTAGGCTATTGTGTTAAACCCATCAAAATTTAAGTATTTTTACAGTGAGCCAAAATATAAAAATAATCGCTAATCTTTCTAATTATGTTGAAAAAACTATGCCTTTTAGTTTCTATTAACTTATTAATAGTTATAACGATTTATGCCCAAAGCCAAAATGAAATTGATAGTCTTTTATTTGTTGCAAGCAGTTCAAAAACAGATACTAATCTGGTTAAAACCTATGAAAAAATTGCCAGACTTTATTTAAGAATTGATCTCGATAGTTCAAAGGTTTATGCTCAAAAAATGATTGATTTATCTCATGAATTGGATTATCAAAAGGGATATGCAATGGGAAATAATTGGCTTGGAGAGAGTTATTTCCTGCAGGGAAAATATGACAGTTGTTTAATATACTACAAAATTACGAATAAGACCTTTGAAAAAATTGGAAAGAATAGATTATGGTCGTATTCGCTTATTGCAATTTCCAATGTTTATACTATGCTCAGTAAATACGACTCTAGCATTATTTTACTTAATCAAGTAATTCAATTTAATATAGGGGAAAATGATATTAAATCTGCTTCAAAAGCAATGCTAAATTTGGCTCAATTATATAGTAATCAAGGTGAATATGCGCTAGCAAAAAGAAAATTGTACGATGCAAAACTTAATTTTGAAATTTTAGGGGATGATTATTGGACAATGATGGCAGATAAATCAATAGCTATTCTATACAGCCGACAAGGTGAACCAGATTCTGCTATGGTCATATATGCCAACTTGATTGACTTTTATAAAAGTAAAGATGATTCATATAATTTAGGAGAGGCATACTCTAATATGGGTGTAATTTATGAGGGTGCGGAAGATTTTGACAAGGCCCTTTTTGCGTATAAAAAAAGTTTAGAATATAGAAACAAGGTAAATGACCCTCGTGGCAAAGCATTAAGTGAAATGAATTTGGCAAGTGTTTATTTTAATTTAAAAGAATATGATAGTGTAATTCTTTATCTAGATAGTAGTAGAATTTTTTTGGAAAACACAAACGCCATTCACCCACTAACTCTTAATTTTATTCTAAGCGGAAATTATTACACCCAATTAAATCAATTTGCAAAAGCTGAAAAAATGTACCTCAAAGCATACGAGTATGCAACTAAATATGGGGCAAAAGATTATCAAAGAGATGCAGCGCAATATCTAAGTAGTATTTATGAGGAGCAATATGATTTTGAAAATGCTCTTAAGTATTATAAAATTTATAAGGTTGAATACGACAGCATATTAAATGAGGGAAACATTAGGGAAGAAGCAATGGCACAAGAAGGATATAAATATAAACTTCAATTATTTAACAAAGAAAAAGAAATTTTAATTGAAAAACAGCAAAAGACAATTGTGGGAGTTATTGGAGTTATTGGTTTTGTTTTCTTAATATTATTTTTGTTATACAGACAAAAAATACAAAAATCCAAGGATTTTCGTATTAAACAAGAAAACGAAATAAAACTACGCAAAACCGAACTCGATATTCAGCATAGCGAAAGGAAAAGGTTAGCTATGATTTTGCATGATAATATTGCTCATTTGATTACTATTTCTCAGAGTCAAATAAATACACTTATCAAGAATGATAAACTTAAAAGCGAAAGAACTTACCTTGAGCAGATTGAAGAAAACTTGCTGCTTACGCATAAAATGGCAAAAATTGCATCATACGAACTTGAATTTTCGCTGGTTCTTGAACAAAATTTGATTGACCAATTTATTAATTATATTAATAGAATCAAGCACAGCCATTCACCTAAAATTGATTTTCAGTATAGCAAAAAAAGTCAATTCGATAATCTAAGCGATGAAGTGAAAGTCAATTTATTTTCAGTTTTTCAGGAAATGTTGGGCAATGCTTTAAAATATTCAAATGCAATGACTATCACGATATCATTGATATCTGATGAAGGAAAAACCACTCTACATGTAATTGATAATGGAATAGGCTTCAATTATGGTGATGTGCGACATGGACAAGGATTTCCTAATATGAAAGAAAGGGCTGATAAACTAAATGGTAAGTTTTCTTATGAATCGGAAGTAGGCTTTGGAACAAAATTAATGTTTATTGTTTGATACAATACTTAAATGAAACTGAGGAACAAACCCTAAGATTCGATTATGTATAGCATTATTATACAGTGCTTTTCAAAAACTCAGATCAACTGTGCGTAATTTAAAATACGATTAATAATAGTACCAAAGATATAAAGATGAAAAAGCCAATAAATATTGCCATTGTCGAAGATTCAAAACTTACAATCGACGGATGGAAAGTAACATTTAGTGAAATTCCCGACATAAATATTATTGGTACTGCTCAAAATAAAGATGCTTTCTGGAAAATTGCCATTGAACATGAAGATGTCCTTGAAGTGTTAGTTATGGATAAAAATATTGATGGCAAAACGCAAATTGATGATTTTAGTTTTATCAATGAAACAAGAAAACGCTTCCCTAATCAAAAAATAATAGTTTATACATGGGATTATCATACTCAGCATGTCAATTATCTGAAACAAATGAAAATTAATGGCTATTTGCCAAGTTCATTGGCCTCTGAATTAATGTATGATGCCATTATAAGTGTAATGAACAACTTGCCCTTTTTTCCTCAAGATGAAAGGATTAGTTTAGAGGATAAGTCAGGATACGATAAAGGCAAAGAGTTTGACATTGAGTTTTTGAAATTGGTAAATTCTTTGAGTCCCGGTCAAAATAAAGTAGCAGCATTACTAGCTAAAGATATGCTTAACCCACACATTGCCAAACAACTCGATATTTCTATTAAAGCCGTTGAAAATCAGGTAAGTAAAATATATCATAAATTGCATATTTGCCCTGACGAAGAACAGGCGAGAAGTAAGTTTAATCGCTTTTTTGGGGAGTATTTTCGCAGAAGATAAGAATTACGATTAATTTTCCTGATCATACGTTTAATGTAAAAGACCATTTCTATATTTAGCAATTCCAGTTTCCCAATTGGTATTAAAATCTAAAATATTTCAGTTGGAGGGTTTGCCCTAGCGCGAAGTTTATTTTATGACTTTATATTTACGAAATATTAACAACCGCTAAATAATTAAACATGAAAAAAGGAAATTTCCTGCTACTTCTAATTTGTAGCTTGCTAATACAAAACCTGAACGCAACGGTATGGCGCGTAAACAACCGCCCCAATGTGGATGCCGATTTTACCACCCTCCAAACTGCCATTGATGGGGCAGATAATGGCGATACACTCTATATTGAAGCCAGTGAAACTACTTATGGTAATGGTGTTTTTGATAAAAAAATGATTGTAATTGGTGCAGGCTACTGGCTAAGCGAAAATGATATAACACAGGCAGATAAGGTGGAGTCGCAAACAGGAAGACTTACTTTTAATGATGGCAGTCAAGGGTCTGAAGTTATGGGGTTATATATTTATGAGTCAATTTCAGGCAATCCAAGAGCAATTGTGATTTCTACAGATAGTATATCAACAAAAAGGAATTTTATCAGAGCAAATGAATTTGATAATAATACAGCTTATTATCCTATATGTATATATATTACAGGTAATTATACATTTTTGAACATTAAGCAAAACTGGATTTATTCCACTCGTGGAGCAAACCGCCCCACATTTGGAATTTATATTGC
>CAZOEV010000224.1:0-5188 GCA_964578915.1 uncultured Lentimicrobiaceae bacterium | reverse complement strand
ATAAACGGAATAATTCTTCAATATCTTTTTTAAAATCATCGTGTTCCATGACGCAAAAATAATCAATTTACAAGTAGTGAACTAGCTATCTAACAAACCCCTTGCCAAAAAGTTTTTGGCAGCAAAAGTTGTCAGAGTTTAGCAAAAGTATATCCCAAATCAATATAATATTTTATTACTCTAGGCAGCGCATAAAGCATATTGGCCGCAGATTTTATGGAGTCGTGAAAAACAATTATAGCACCGTCCTCCGTATTATTAATCACATATTCGAGGCATTGTTGGGGATTGGTTTCAGCATCAAAATCGTAGCTTAAAACCGACCACATCACGATAGTATATTCCTTTTTAAGGGTATGAATTTGGCTGGGAGTTATGCGTCCATAAGGCGGCCTAAAAAACTCTGAATCAACCTGTTTACGGCATTCATTCACGTTGTCATAATACACATTAAGATTGGTTTTCCAACCATTCAAATGATTCATGCTGTGATTACCAACAGCATGACCGTTTTCAATAAGCTGGGCATAGGTATCAGGATATTTTTGTACATTCTCTCCAACACAAAAAAAACTGGCTTTGGCTTGATATTGTGCCAAAATTTCAAGCACCAGAGGCGTAATTTCCGGATGTGGACCGTCGTCAAAAGTGAGATAAAGCTTTTTCTCGCCTGCTGGCATCTGCCAGAGCAATGATGGATAAAAAATCTTTAAAAATGCAGGTACTGTAACGGCTTTCATAAGGCAAAATTAAGGTTTGTTGAACACGGGAGTGCATTAAAATGTTAATTTTGCATAAACTGTTTGCGAATTATTTATGATTCCAAGAAAACTCAAAAAACTAAATGATAAATTGATATTTTATTAAATTTTTACACTATTGATTTAAACCGTTTTAACCTTATTATTTTTGAAATTTCAAATTGAATAACCTAAAAAATAAACCATGAAGAAACTTGTTTTGATCCGCCACGGGCAAAGTACTTGGAATAAAGAAAATCGTTTTACGGGCTGGACAGATGTGCCGCTCTCGGAACAGGGCGTTGAAGAAGCCAAAAAAGCCGGCAAACTCTTAAAAGAAGAAGGATTTCGCTTTAAAATGGCCTACACTTCTTACCTTTCACGTGCCATAAAAACACTTTGGCTGGTGCTCGAAGAAATGGATCAGATGTATATTCCGGTAATCAAAAATTGGCGCCTTAACGAAAAACATTACGGCGAACTACAAGGCTTAAATAAAGCTGAAACAGCTGAAAAATATGGCGAGGAGCAGGTTTTGCTTTGGCGTCGCAGCTTTGATGTGCCACCTAAGCCAATGACCGAAAACGACCCACGCAATCCAGTTGCTGATGCCCGTTTTGCAGACGTTAATCCCAAAGATTTGCCAGCTACCGAATCACTCAAAGATGTGATTGATCGCATGATTCCATACTGGGACAGCGATATCAAACCCGCGCTCAAAAAGCAGGGCGAACTGCTGGTAGCAGCCCATGGAAATAGTTTGCGCGCTATGGTGATGCACCTCAAAAATATGAGCGAAGAAGCCATTTTGGCATTTAATATCCCAACTGGAATTCCTTACGTTTTCGAGTTTGACGACGATATGAATTTGGTAAAAGACTACTTTATTGGCGACCCTGAAGAAATTAAAAAATTAATGGATCAAGTTGCTAATCAAGCAAAAGGAAAATAATTAGTGCCTTAGAACACCTTTTCAGGAGAATCATTTTTAACTGAAATAAAATTGATTCTCCTGAATTTTCTCATCAAAAACACACGATAAATGACACGATTTGTCAGCTTGCCATAAACTCCAAAAACAAGACCAAACGCCATGAACAAAAGATGGGTAATTCCTGACATACACGGATGTCCGAAAACGCTTAAGGCTTTAATTGAAAACCTGATAAAGCCAGATAAATTCGATAAACTTTATTTTTTGGGAGATTATATTGATCGTGGACCTGACAGCAAAGCCGTTCTCGACTACCTGATGCAACTCGAAGCACAGGAATTTGAGCTTCATTTTATTAAAGGCAATCACGAGGATTATTGCGTAAAAGCTTGGGACGAAGACCGAGCTGGCAAGTCCTTTTTTGGCATAAAACGCAAAAAAAAGATACAATCGATTTGGGAAATACATGGTGGAAAAGAAACACTGGAAAGTTTTGGAGCAAAATTTGCCAGCGAAATTCCAGAAAAATACATCGACTGGATGCGAAAAACAAATTACCATATTGAACTAGATAACTTCATTGTAGTGCATGAGGGACTCAATTTTAAAATAGATGATGAACTTTCAGAGCAGGAGGATATGGTGTGGACCAGAGAGTTTAGTGTTGTTCCAGAGAAAATCCGCAATAAAAAAGTAGTGCACGGCCACGTTCCTGTCGATCTGGAATTTATGCACCACGTAATGCAATCTAAAACCTATAAATTTATTGATCTAGATAATGGTGTTTATATAGAAAACCGCGCTGGGTACGGAAATCTGATAGGCTACGAACTTGATTCGGGTACACAACTCATACAAACTAATATTGACTTTTAAAACAACTACTGATGGCAGCCTTAGAACCTTTAAATCCAGCTCAAATTATAAAACATGAATCACTAAGCTACAAAGAATTGCATGCCCGAATCAAGCTTCATATATTAGATTTGCTTCAGCACGATTTTGAGCAATTGGCCGCCCTTATGTATCGGCACGACGTGCCTGAAAATCGCTTTAATAAAGCACTTCAGCTTCCAAATGACGATCAGCGGGCCGATGATATTGCATTCCTTGTAATTGAGCGCGAAAAGCAAAAAATAGCGACCCGACTAGCTTACGCAAAGCAAAAAGGCAAAACGATTGACAAAAAATCGGATGATAAATAACAGGCTTTATTGATATTTCAAGTAGTTTTTAATAATTGAGTTTATGGTTACAACAGAAAATATAATAATTGCCTTTTCTCTTACGCTATTTGCCGGACTTTCTACCGGCATTGGAAGCGCGATAGCTTTGCTAGCTAAACGCACTAACACGCGTTTTTTGTCAGTTGCTTTGGGTTTTTCTGCTAGCGTCATGATTTATGTATCTTTTGTTGAAATTCTATCAAAAGCACGTATCGAACTCATTGATGCCTATGGAATTAAGCAAGGAAGTTGGGTTACTATTCTTGCATTTTTTGGAGGCATATTTTTAATTGCGCTTATCGATAAGCTTATTCCTAGTATTGAAAACCCGCACGAGATGAAACGCGTTGAGGATATGGATCACATTGATCATAAGCGTAAAAAACTGGCGCGCATGGGCATGATGACTGCTTTAGCTATTGGAATTCACAATTTTCCTGAAGGATTGGCCACTTTTATCGCGGCCTTGTCCGATCCTAATCTCGGTATTGCCATTGCCGTAGCCATTGCCATTCATAATATCCCTGAAGGAATTGCCGTTTCAGTCCCTGTTTATTATGCCACAGGCAGCCGCAAGCGCGCCTTTTGGCTATCATTTTCAAGCGGTCTGGCCGAGCCAGTGGGCGCGCTGGTGGGTTATCTGGTTTTGATGCCATTTTTAAGTCCGGTGATGTTTGGCGTGCTCTTCGCGATGGTTGCGGGCATTATGGTTTTTATTTCATTGGACGAACTGCTTCCTGCCGCCGAAGAATATGGCGAACATCATTATTCTATTTATGGGTTGATAGGCGGCATGGCTGTGATGGCGCTAAGTCTGCTCTTTTTCCTATAAAAACTGCGAAATAGTAGCACTTTCTTTTAGTGGTGCTTTTTCAAGAAAAAATTGTCCGAACACTTTTTTTAACAGCTCGTGTATAAATCATTAAGTTACTTTTGCAGCTTGTCAAAAAATAACACTTTCAATTGAACTTTTTCTATTTTTAGCTGGTTATTCAAACAAAATATTATGACGAATAAAAAGAATATAGTAAAGCTATTCAGTATCACGCTTATCATATTTGTTTTAATAGGTGTGATGTTTTATGGAGGCTTTTTTAACGGAGAAGAAACCGAGAATCCCCTTCGTCAAAGAGCCACCATAAGCAGTGTTCTACCTGTAAAAGCTATGGTGATGAAACTTGCGCCACTCACTGATAAACTTATTGCCGGCGGCACAATTATGGCCGATGAGCAAGTGATGATGGCAGCAGAAATACCTGGACGCATTGAAAAAATTATTTTAAGGAAGGCACGTTTGTAAAAGAAGGAGAATTACTCATCACCATTAACAATGCCGATCTTTTTGCACAAATAGACAGAAATCGTCACCTGCTTGATTTGGCCCAGCAGCGTGAAGAACGCCAGCAAACACTACTCGAAAAGCAGGGAATCAGCCAGCAGTCCTACGATCAGGTGCTCACCGAATTGAGCACGCTCCAAGCCGAAGCGGCTCTGCTTCAGGCACAGCTCGATAAAACCCTGCTTAAAGCACCTTTTGACGGACAGCTTGGACTGCGTAAAGTGAGTGAAGGCAGTTACGTTTCGCCTGGCATGCAACTGGTTTCTTTGGCTAAGCTCCAGCCAGTAAAAATAGAATTTAGTGTGCCAGAGCGCTATACGCCTTATGTTGAGCGTGGTACGCCTATCATTTTTTCAGTCGAAAATCAAAGCGAACAGTTTGAAGCTCAAGTATATGCACTGGAACCGCTGATTGATCAGCGGACGCGTTCCCTGCCGGTGCGGGCGCTTTATGCCAACGAAAAACTACAAGTGATGCCCGGCTCTTTTGCCCGCGTTATTGTTCCGCTGAAAAGCAAAAAGGAAACTATGCAAGTGGCTGCCGAAGCACTTATCCCCGAAATGGGCACCAATAAAGTTTTTGTTTACCGAAATGGCAAAGCAATGCCGCAATATGTTGAAACCGGACTTCGTACCGAGGCTGTGGTAGAAATCACATCAGGGTTGAACCCAGGAGATACAGTACTTACTTCTGGTTTGCTGCAACTGCGCATAGGAATGGAAGTTGAAATTTCAGAAATGCAATAAATTATGAGTCTTTCGTCAATAAGTATACGCAGGCCTGTTCTGGCTACAGTAATGTCCATTCTTATCATACTTTTTGGTTTGATAGGTTTGGTATCATTGGGTGTTCGCGAATATCCCAGCGTCGATCCGCCAATTATTACGGTAAGTTCCAATTATGTAGGTGCCAATGCGGATGTTATTGAATCGCAAATCACTGAACCGCT
>CAZOEV010000223.1:0-5190 GCA_964578915.1 uncultured Lentimicrobiaceae bacterium | reverse complement strand
AATAAATGATGTAACAAAATTATGCCATAACAAAAAAAAACCTGCTTCATTTGTGGATGAAACAGGTTTAATTTTAAACGTTCTTTAAGAAAATTAAGCGGTCCGGACGGGACTCGAACCCGCGACCCCGTGCGTGACAGGCACGTATTCTAACCAAACTGAACTACCGAACCAATTGTTTAATGAACGTGTACCTTGTTTTAAGGTGGTGCAAAGATAAAGCCTTTTATGAAACCTACAAGAAAAAATGTGGCCTGATAAAAAATATTTTTTTTAACACTAATTCATAAAGTTACGTTTTCTCTCGTAAATAAAAGCACCTTGCTCACTTGTGTGATACAGCTCAACGCCCGCTTCAAACGCTGCTTCTTTCCAAGCTTTTACATAATAAGACGGAACATTTCCATCTAAAATCAGCAGTTCTACATCGTAACAGTTGAGCATTTCTTCGAGTTTTTCAGGCTTCTTCCCACTTACAAGCATCCAATCAATAAGTGGCCTATAGCTCAAAGTATCCTCACAAGCACCATCGTCATGCCAGGTGGCAAATAGTTTTCGATCAAAACTAATCAGGTTTTCGCGCTTCGTAAGATAATTCAACGAATAAGTTTTTGTTTGCGGCTCAAAATAAGCAGGATCTGTAGTCAGTCCCGACTCAACCCAATGACCTTCCATGTGAAAACCTTTCACAAAATCATCGGACAAGGCAGTGCTATCTGCCATTAGAATATGCTCACGGCCATGGATAAAATCTACAACGCTGTGTTTTTGCAGGTCAAAAATCACCATTTTCGTGCTGTATGATTGCTCAAAACGACGCCAACCAAAAGATGCAAACAGCACAATACCAAGCGATAATAACAAAAAACTCAGCCGTATTTTTTTGGTAGAAACAATTAAAATAAAAAGCACTGCCATCGCCAGCAACAAGGTAAACTCAGTGACATTTACATATAAACCTTCAATAACAGAACCTGGCAAACTTTCTATCCACCGAATGATCCAGTTCATTATAAATATCAAAGCCGAAAGCGCTTTTCCAATCAACACGGGTATAACAGGAACAAACGACAAAAGCAGCAATCCCATTCCGCAGACAATAATAACAAACGATAAGGGTACCAAAAATAGGTTGCTCAACCAAAAATAGCTCGGGAACTGATGAAAATAGTATAACACAAAAGGTGTGGTTACCAATTGTGCTGCCAAGGCCACTGCCGTAACATCCCACACTTTGGCCAAGTATTTGTTTTTGATATAAACGACTGAGGCAATGGGTCGTTGAAGCAAAATAATTCCCAGTACGGCAGCATAAGACAACTGAAAACCAATTTCCAGCAGATTCTCAGGCCTTATGAGCAGCAGGAAAAAGGCAGAAGCAGCAATAGAATTTACAGCAAAACCTTTTCGATTGGTTAGCTGGCCGATCAACACAAAACTAATCATCAAAGAGGCACGCTGTATAGAAGGCGAAAGGCCTGTGAGCAAGGCATAAAACCAAACAATGCCAAGCAACAAAATGGTTTTCATTGACTTTTGCCAACCTTTACGATGAAGGAAACCAAGCAAAAAATTAAAAATAAGAAAGACGATACCCACATGCAGCCCAGAAACGCAAAGCACGTGCATAGCACCCGCTGCCACATAGCCTTTGCGCAGATAAGCTGGCAACGATTCGTCATAGCCCAGCAATATTGCCGCAGCCACGCCAAACTCATCGCCGGTAAGTTTATTTTGGCGCATCACCTGCAAAAGCTTGTCGCGCATAATATATGCCAAGCTATAAACAGGATTTCGATCGCTAAAACCCGTTTTAAACCAGTTTTCGCTGCGCAGATAAATCTGATGATAAATATGCCTGTTGGCGAGATATCCTCCATAGTCAAACTGCCCGGGATTACTTGGTTTATCAGGCATCTCGGGCATTTTGTCAAAAGCAATAATATCACCGTAAGCAAGTTCCGGCATATTTTCTGTCCGCTGAAAATATGCCAGAAACTTACCAGAAACTATTTTTGAACTGTCGTGATTTTGATATGAAATAAGCGCTAAACTGGCTTTCACAGTGAGTTCTCTGATTTGCGGTGGCTCGATAATTCGCGCTAGAAACATTCCCCCAGCCTGCAGCTCCTGACGCACAAGATGAGCGTTATTGTTCAACGGATTCCGCAGATTAACAATTAATATTCCAGCCGAAATCAAGATTAAACTTACCAGCATACCAAAAACCCATCTCCATCGGTATGATTTAAGCCAAATTGTGCTAAAAACGGCTAATATTATGAGTCCAGCAAAAATTGAAAACAACAGCGAATCGCTTAGCACAAAAAAGGAGTTCAAGCCTATCCAAATACCTAAACCAAAAGGTATTAACAGCCTTATAAAAGGATATTTGTGCCGATTGAACATGTGAATTTCGATTGGTTGTAGAAATCAACCGCAAGATAAATCAAAAGTATGAAACCGTCAAAATTTTAGTGATCAATGCTGTCCAATTAATTTAATGACATGATCTGCAGCTTCCTGAGATGCACCGCTCCCACCTAGCTTTTCGCGCAACAAATCAAATTCAGAAAGCATTTGTTGACGAAATTTATTATCACTTAGCAACAGATTTAACTGCTTTTGCAATTGTTTTTCGTTAAAGTCGTCCTGGATAAGTTCTTTCACGATTTCGCGATCCATTATCAGGTTCACCAGCGAAATATATTTTACATCAATAATACGGCGGGCAATTTCGTAAGAAATACGGTTTCCGCTGTAGCAAACCACCTCTGGCGTGCCTATCAGCGCGGTTTCCAGCGTAGCTGTTCCAGAAGTTACCATTGCGGCATGGGCGTGCTTGAGCAGATCGTAAGTTTGCTGTTGCACAACTTTTACTTCACTTTGTCCGATAATATTTTCATAAAACGACATTTCCAGCGAAGGTGCTGCAGCGATGGCAAATTCGTAGTCGGGGAAATGCTTTACCATAACCAACATTTGCTGTAACATGCGGCTTACTTCTTGTTTGCGACTGCCGGGAAGCATAGCAATTATAGGCTTCTCAGAGAAATTATTTCGTTTCCGAAAATCCGCTTCCTGCTGCCAAGGATAATTTTGCAAAGCGTCGAGCAGCGGATGACCTACAAAGTCAACGGCTACCTTATAATTATTGTAAAAAGCTTTTTCAAAAGGCAGAATCACCAGCATTTTATCCACCACACGCTTAATAGTGTGGACACGTCCCTTTTTCCAAGCCCAGATTTGCGGTGAAATATAATAAACAACTTTGATGTTTTTATTATGTGCAAATTCTGCAATGCGCAAATTAAAGCCGGGATAATCAATGAGTATCAACACATCTGGCTTAAAGCTAAGCAAGTCTTTTTTACAAAAAGAAAGATTTCGGGTAATGGTGCGCAGGTTTAAAATTACTTCGGCAAAGCCCATAAAAGCCAGATCGCGGTAATGTTTTACAATTGTAGCGCCTTGTTTGTCCATTAAATCGCCACCCCAGGCCCTAATTTCAGCTTGCGCATCCCTTTGACGAATAGCAGCAATAAGATTTGAGGCATGTAGGTCTCCTGAGGCTTCACCAGCAATTATATAATAGCGCAAAACAACTGTTTTTATAGGTTATACAAGCAAAAACACGGCGAGCATTGTTAAAAATGTAAGCAATAAAACACCCTTCCCACTGGACTGTTTATCCTTATTCATCAGCCAGAACCGCATCAAAATAAGATTTGGAATAAGCGCAATTAAAAAAGGTATACGCGCTTCGGTCAAATTTGAAGCTACCAGAGGAAACTGCCACAAAAAAAGCAGCAAAACGTAGGATACTCCGTATAACAGGAGTCCAGCCAAAAAGCCGGCAATAATTGTGTTATGATTTTTCCAAGCCATGGCACAAAGTTACAAATTCCAGTCTTCTATAGCTTTCAGCGCTTTGTAAGCCGTCAAATCATACTGCACCGGCACCACTGAAACAAAATTATTGTTGAGCGCATGTTGATCGGTATCTTCAGCCATATCGTCGTTCTCAAAACGTCCGGTAAGCCAGTGATAATCACCTCCACGCGGATCGAGGCGCGAGTCAAACTCCTCTACCCAGCGCGCATGAGACTGCCTGCACACTTTAATTCCTTTAGGTTTTTCGTCGCTGATGGCGGGTAAATTTACATTGAGGCAAACGCCCACAGGCAAGCTGTCTGCCAGCACTTTTTTAGCAATTTTCACTACGAAATCATCTACATGATCAAAATTGGCATCCAGACTGTAGTCCAGTAAGCTGTAGCCAACAGCAGGAATTCCGTCGATACAAGCTTCTAGCACTGCTGCCATTGTGCCAGAATAAATCACATTGATTGAGGCATTTGAACCGTGATTAATACCGGAAACGAGTAAATCAGGCTTGGCCTTTAACACAACTTGCGACCCCAGTTTTACGCAGTCAACGGGTGTGCCATTACAAACATATTCTTGGTAATCAGTTTCATCAGCTACTTTTTTCAAGCGTAATGGCGTTTTTATGGTAATGGCGTGGCCCATGCCCGACATCACCTGATCGCTAGCCACTACAACTACATGGCCAAGTGGCCGCATTAGCTTGATGAGTTTGCGCAATCCGCTGGCGCTGTAGCTATCGTCGTTGGTAATAAGTATTACAGGTTTTTTAGGAAGTTGATTTTTCGTCATCTATAGTATCAAGATTTGTGACACCTGCCGAAATAATAAATTTCATCACTTCAGTGGCTGAGGCATCAATAGGTTTAATGTTTTCGACCGGTACGATAAATAAATTTCCAGACCAGGCGTAAGAGTGGGGCAAATATACGGCAACCTTTTGATCGCGAATGCCAAGAAACTTTAAATCTTTGTTAGTAATAAACCCAATTTTCTCCAGCTCGTAGCCTTTGCCGATTTTCACCAAAACAGGCTCATTGAAACGGCGCTTTTGGCCAACAAAAGCCGAAACAAGGTCTTTTACAGAGGTGTAGATAATTTTTATCAAAGGCGCTTTAACAAAAAGCTGATCAAAAAATGAATTCATTGGCTTAAACAAAATATTTGAACCCAACGCACCAATAAGGGTGATAAGGATCAGCAAAACAATAATACCCAAGCCCGGAATATGCACCTTTAATATGTCATCAATAAAGCTAATCAGCAAGCCATCGACCCATCCAAAAATGATGTACATACTCC
>CAZOEV010000222.1:0-5220 GCA_964578915.1 uncultured Lentimicrobiaceae bacterium | reverse complement strand
ATTGGTAAGCGCCTGCATATTTTGTCTCGACGAGATAAAAGCGCCCAAAGGCATACCGCCACCCATCGCTTTAGCCAGACATACAATATCGGGTACCACGCCAAGCTGCTCAAAAGCAAACAGACTTCCTGTGCGGCCAAAACCCATTTGTATTTCATCAAAAATAAGCAAAGCTCCTACATCACTACAGCGTTTTCTTAGTGCCTCTAGGAAGCCTTTTTCGGGTAAAATGATGCCTGCTTCCGCCTGAATGGGTTCTATCAAAACACAGGCAGTATGGCAATTGATGGCTTCTAGCTGCTCAATATTATTAAATTCAAGCTGTTTGGTATCGGGCAAAAGTGGTCTGAAAGCCTGCTTCAAACCTTCGTGGCCAAGCAGACTCAAAGCGCCAGCAGTGCCGCCGTGGTAAGCATTTTTAAAACTAATCATTCCAGTGCGTCCGGTGATGCGCTTGGCTAGTTTCAAAGCGCCTTCAATGGCTTCACTACCCGAGTTTACAAAGTAAACCGAATCCAGCGAAGCGGGCAACAAGGAAGCTAACTTATTGGCTAACAGTGTTTGGGGTGCTTGCACAAATTTGCCATAAACCATGGTATGCATATAGCGGTCGAGCTGATTTTTGATGGCAGCCACCACATGCGGATGCAAATGACCGATATTACTAACCGAAACACCCGAAACTAAGTCGATATAAGCATTTCCGTGATCATCATACAAGTAAATTCCTTTGGCGTGAGTAATTTCAATGGGATCGTTCACAACCGAAGGAAGTCCCATATTCATCTGAAATATTTGCCGATTCGAAAGCATGATTTTTAGCGCAAAGCTATCAAAATTTGAGATAGTGAAAAGTCTAATTTACCACATCTTAAAAGCTTTTTCCGTCGCTCTGGATAAAAGCACTTATTTTTGTAGTCTAAAAGTTCACCAAAGTCTTTCGGCTATGGCTAATTTTAGAGGAGTTTTACATCAAAAAATAGGTTTTAATGAGCACTTTAAAAGGTAAAGTTATAGTAATAACAGGAGCTTCATCTGGAATTGGTGAAGCTTTGGCCATAGAAGCAGCTTCTCGCGGCGCCAAATTAATGTTGGCTGCACGCAATACTAAAAAACTGGCACTTCTGTCCAAAACGCTTCAGTCCGAAGGGGTAGAAGTGCATTTTACCACAACAGATGTAAGTCAGGAAGCCGATTGCCAGAACTTAATCGCTGAAACCTTAAAATATTTTCAAAAAATTGATGTCCTCATTAACAATGCTGGTATTTCGATGCGTGCTTTATTTAATGAAACAGATTTATCGGTGATTAAGCATTTAATGGACACAAATTTTTGGGGAACGGTTTATTGCACCAAATATGCACTGCCACATTTGCTCAAACAAAAAGGCAGTGTTTCGGCTGTTTCATCAGTCGCCGGGCTCAAAGGCTTACCTGGCCGAACGGGCTATTCCGCTTCCAAGTTTGCTATTCGCGGTTTTATGGAGTCGCTCAGAACTGAAAATTTACATTCAGGTTTACACGTACTAATGGCTTTTCCTGGATTCACTGCCAGCAATATTAGAGTTACAGCGCTTGCAGCAGATGGCAGTCAGCAGGGAGAATCGCCCCGCGACGAATCAAAAATGATGAGCGCAGGAGCCGTTGCTCACCATATACTGCATGCTATTGAGAAAAGAAAGCGCACAATTTTGCTCACAAAAACAGGCAAATTGATGGCGTACTTAAATATAATATGGCCAAAATTTACAGACAAATTAGTGTATAACCAAATGGCTAACGAGCCAGATTCGCCTTTTTCAAAGTAATTAATATATTTTATTTCAATTAGTTAAGTAGCGTATTCAATTATAGTTTGAACATCGCGCTTAGAAACTTTTCATAACAACTATGGCTAATTTACTTTCTGTTGATTCTATTTCAAAATCTTATGGTGACAAAGTGCTTTTTGAGCAGCTCAGTTTTGGTTTGCAGCAGGGAGATAAATGCGCCTTGGTGGCAGCCAATGGTACTGGAAAAACTACGCTTATGCGCTTGCTCACTGGAAAAGACTCGCCAGACAATGGTTTTATCGCCTATGCGGATGGGCTTCGTACCGGTTTTTTAGAGCAGCAGCCCGATTTTAACCCTACACTTACAATCGCTGAACTAATTAATAGCGGACATACAGAAGTGATGCAAGCCATCAAAAATTATGAAACAGCGGTAAACCTGCAAGCAGAAGCTTCTGCCGAAAATGCCAAAACTTTTGAACTTGCCTCAGCTGAGATGGAACGCCTGCAAGCCTGGAACTACGACCAACGCCTGAAACAATTGCTTACCCTTTTTGAAATCACGGATTTAAGTCAGGTAATTAGCACGCTTTCAGGCGGTCAACGCAAACGCTTGGCTTTGGCGCTCGTACTACTTGATGAACCGGAATTACTATTGCTTGACGAGCCAACTAACCACTTGGATATTGGGATGATAGAGTGGCTCGAACGTTATTTATCGCAGGCTAATACCACTTTATTAATGGTAACGCACGACCGTTATTTTCTGGATCGTGTTTGCAATAATATCCTCGAACTTTTCCACGGCGAATTGTATCATCAAAGAGGAAATTACGAATATTACCTGCGTAAAAGTGAGGAACGCGAAGAAAACCTGCGTATCGCTACCGAAAAAGCCGGTCAACTGCTCAAACATGAGCAAGAATGGATGCGCCGACAGCCAAAAGCCAGAACAACAAAATCCAAAAGCCGCATTGACGCCTTTTATGAACTGAAAGAAAAGGCAGGCCAAAAGAGAAATCAGCAACAGATGCAGCTTGAAGTAAGTATGCAACGAATTGGCGGCAAAGTGTTGGAGATGAAAAATGTAAGTAAGGCTTATGGTGAAAATATTATCCTTGATGAGTTTGAATATCTTTTCACTAAAGGAGAGCGCATTGGAATTATTGGCAAAAATGGCGTTGGGAAAACTAGCTTTTTAAACTTAATAACTGGCAAAGAAAAAGCCGATAAAGGCCAGATTATCAGCGGTGATACGGTGGTTTATGGCTATTATACACAAGAAGGATTTCGGTTTTCTGACGAGAAAAAAGTGATTGAAGTAGTTAAAGACATTGCCGAGATTTTGCCCATGGGTGATGGCCGCAGTCTGACCGCTTCGCAATTGCTTTCGTGGTTTATGTTTCCACCAAAGGTGCAGCAGCAGCAGGTTTCACTGCTGAGCGGTGGCGAGCAGCGCAGGCTCTATTTGCTCACGGTTTTGGTGCGCAATCCCAACTTTTTAATCCTCGACGAGCCAACCAACGACCTCGATCTGCTGACTTTGCAGACTTTAGAAACTTTTTTGCAAAACTATAAAGGCTGCTTGATTATCGTGTCGCACGACCGCTATTTTATGGATCAGGTTGTTGATCAGCTGTTTGTGTTTGAAGGCGAGGGGAAAGTGCGTGGTTTTGTAGGGAATTATTCTGATTACAAAGAGCGAAACGATGAGCAGCAACGACTTGAAAAAGAAGAAGCAGCTAAGTTGGCTCCGCCAAAGAAAAACAAATCAGAAGCAACGATATCTGTGCGTAAAAAGCGTTCGTATAAAGAGCAAAAAGAGTTTGAACAACTTGCTGCTGACCTACAATCGCTTGAAAAAGAAAAGGAGCTACTTACTGATAAACTCTCTGCACTTATCGACTACCAAGATATTGAGCAGGCTGCCAGCCTTATTAAAGCCATTGATGAAGCCCTTGATGAAAAAGAAATGCGGTGGCTGGAACTAGATGAGTTAGGGACTATTTCATAACAGTCCCTTAGGGTAAAAGATTAATTTATACTTTTACAACAAAAACAAAGATGACGGACAACGAACGTTTTGAACAATTTATACAGGCTGTAAGCTCAACCGAACAAATTTGGTTGTTGCAAGCCAATGACGGCCTTTTCGCTATGGTTGAAGACAAGGCTGGAGCTTCTTACATTCCCGTGTGGTCGAGTCAGGCAGCTTGCGCCGAAGCATCGAAAGAGGAGTGGAGTGATTACGCTGTAGAAACCATGCCTATAACCGAATTTATAAACTGGTGTAAAGAACTGGCAGAAGACGATGTTAAACTCGGTATTGAGCCTGATAATAATGGTCGTCTTTTACCAATCGAGCCAACCGTTTTTTCGGATATTT
Source organism: uncultured Lentimicrobiaceae bacterium (assembly GCA_964578915.1). GTDB lineage: Bacteria > Bacteroidota > Bacteroidia > Bacteroidales > F082 > UBA5536. The sequence goes on along the minus strand of CAZOEV010000222.1, from coordinate 1,062 downwards.
TAAAACAGATGAAGGCTAGTTAATCAGCTACTATTCTGCTTTACAAGCTTTCTTTATTATTTATTTTTCTTCTGTTTATTTATTAACAGATTAACAACTTTGATGTATTTTTGCAGCCCAAAGTTTAACCTATGCCTATTACGGGAGATTTATCTGGAAAAGTTGTTGAGCGACTAAGCCTGTATCGTCAGCTATTGCTAAAGTATCGCTTATCCGAAAATCTGCATATCAACTCATCCTCTATCTCAAGCTTAACAGGCATTACGCAAGAATCTGTCCGGCGTGATTTAATGCTTATTTCGTGTCAGTCGTCAAATATCCGCAAAGGCTATGAAGTGGAGGAGATGATACAAAGCATAAATATCGTTCTCGACCCTTATGACAAACTCAGGATGGCCTTAGTAGGCGATAACGACGCTTTTACGGAAACACTTCTTGCTGAATATGAAAATAAACTCATTCGACTGGTTGCAGTTTTTGATATCGATTCACCTCACAAAGGTGCTCATCGTGAGGATCTAAGCCGTTTTCATTTTGATAAAATAGAAGAGGGAATCAAAAACATGCGCATCGACCTAGTCATAGTAAATGTGCCTGGCAATTTTGCCCAAAAAGCGGCTGAAATTGCAGTAAAAGCAGGCGCTAAAGGAATTGTGAATCTTAGTCCTGTAAAACTCGAAATCCCAGGAGTTTATATTGACAACATCAATATTATCACCACAATTGAGAAAGCGGCTTTTTTCATGAAGTGGCGCCAGTATGTTTAATTGTTACATAAAGCCCAGCCCAATAGGTTTGCGGAGCATCCAGCCCGTGATGCTGTAACGTTCAATATGTGTTGTAAGCACTTCATGTTCAATTAAATCACTCAAAAAGCATACAAAAGTTCCTGCCCTGGGCTCCACGATAACTGGCTCTTTTCCGTCACGATAAATAACTAGTTCACCGCCCATTCCGGGCTGCCAGTTAGGCGTTAGATAAAGTATTACTGATAAAATGCGGTTGCTTCGCTCATTAAACTGATCAAGGTGTCGCTGATAAAAAGTGCCTGGTGGATAAATG
>CAZOEV010000221.1:0-5221 GCA_964578915.1 uncultured Lentimicrobiaceae bacterium | reverse complement strand
CTGTGAGTTTAAAATCAACATCGGCAATATTTTGTTTCATTTCGATGGCGCGGCGCGTGCTGTTGTTGCTCAGGTGTTGCAACACCCGCGATTTAATATTGACCGATTTGCCCACATAAATCAGCTTACCGCTGTGGTCATAAAAATAATATACGCCATGCGATTCGGGCAATTTTTCGATCAGCGAATGGCTGAGGTTGGCATTAGTTCCTTTTAGACTCAGCTTTTCCGGCTCTGCTTCCATACTACATAAAAGCTCAAAAAGTTTGGTAGTCGCCAAGGCGTCACCTAAAGCACGGTGACGATTTTCGATGCTGATATGGATAGACTGGCAAAGCTTTCCAAGGCTGTATGAAGGCTGTCCGGGAATCAATTTCCGGCTGAGTTTAACCGTATCGAGGGTTTGGCGCTTAAAATCGTAGCCCAGACTTTTAAACTCAGCTTGGATAAAACGGTAGTCGAAACTTACATTGTGCCCCACCATAATGGTGCTGTCTGTGAGCTCGACCAATTGTTTGGCAATTTCGTAGAATTTTGGTGCGGCCACCACCATTTGGTCGTTGATGCCCGTAAGCTGGGTGATGCGGTAAGGAATTTTTTTTTCGGGATTTATTAGCGAGCTAAAAGTGTCCAGCACCTGCGTACCATCGTGAATAACCACCGCAATCTCGGTAATTTTCTCCTGCCCGGCTTTTAATCCAGTGGTTTCAACATCAATAATGGCGTAGCGTTTTTGCTGTGGGTTCTCTGTTTGCATAAGCGATAAAACGAAGGCAATATTTCGGTGCGTGCAAAAATAAGAGTTCTACTGGAAATAAGCTCATTTTACTCCTTATATAATTAGGAGTGATTTTCGTGCCAAAAAATCGCAGTGGCTTAGCTGTTTCAGAAATTGAAATAGTATCAGGGAAAAACAACAAAATCTTGTTAAAAAACATTTAAACATGAATATACTTCAATATGAAAACCCAAACATACTTATCTTTGCAGAAAAACATGCCTATACAACCGCAAGAAGCAGCGGGCTATAAGTCTTTGCTCAAACTCATCAAAAACTATAAAACACCTTCTACAGGAGGCAGTATTTGGCAGCTTGCCAATACCTTACTTCCGTATATTAGCCTTTGGGTAGCGATGATCTATCTTATCCAGATTTCTTTCTTATTGATAATTCCATTAATTATTTTGGCCGCGGGATTCACGGTTCGCTTATTTATTATTTTTCACGATTGCGGACATGGCGCCTTTTTTAAATCAAAAACGGCTAATGATATCGTAGGCAATATTTTAGGTGTGCTTACTTTTACGCCATATCACCGCTGGCACCATGCGCATTTGATTCATCACCGCACTTCTGGCAACCTTGACAAACGAGGCGTTGGAGATGTTTGGACATTAACGGTAGAAGAATTTAGGGAATTATCACCAAAAAAACAACGCTGGTACCGCATTTACCGCAATCCAATTATCATGTTTTTGATTGGAGCTCCCTTGCTTTTTATGATTGGTAACCGCCTTACGCGGAAGGGGTTTAGCCGCCGCGAGCGCATCAGTGTTTATATTACCAATTTCGGAATACTGGCGCTTTTCTTAGGAATGAGCTGGCTAATTGGTCTGGAAACTTTTTTGTTGATTCAACTTCCAGTATTGTATCTGGCCGCGGCTTCAGGCGTATTTTTGTTTTATGTGCAGCACCAATTCCCCGATGTACATTGGTACCGCGATGAGGTATGGGATTACAGCACAGTGGCTATCACCGGCGCTTCTTACCTAAAACTGCCCAAAGTGTTGCAATGGTTTTCTGGAAATATCGGCTTTCACCACATTCACCACCTGAGTTCTAAAATCCCGAATTACAAGCTGGAACGCTGCCATACCGAAAATGAGGCTTTTCATCAAGTGATTCCTGTAAAACTAATCGACAGCTTTTATACCCTAAATTTACGCCTGTGGGATGAGCAGCAGCAGCAACTTGTAAGTTTCAGACAGGCAGGCGTTTAAACCGTATATTTTTACTTTTCAAGCGCATCAATTTCTTTCATAAGCCTCTCTGCTTCAGCAAACTTTTTATCGCTTTCGATTCTGTTGGTTTTTGATAAGGCATGTGATTGCGCCATCAGCTTTTCATATTTGTCGTACAATTTATCTTTTTCCGATTTCTTTTTGAAGAGTCCTAACATTTTCGTGTGTTTAAGTGTGTAAATAGTTGAAATAATAACCAAAATCAGGCTGTTAATGTTCAATGTTTCAGGCACTACTTTTTATAACCGATGGCATTTTTCTACTTTTTTCACCAAAACTTTCACAAATTTCAGAACGCCTGATTTCGATTAGGATAGCCATTTTTATCAAAAATAAAACGCATTTCTGCTTGACAACCTTGTCAAAATGATTATTTTAACATCGTTATTTTTGATGCAATACTAATCATTTAATCGCTTTCATGCTCATTATGAATCGCTACCGGAAACTCGTCGCCACTCCTCCCCCGCTATTTGTGTTGCAAGCTATTATTTCACGTTCAAAAGTCGCTGTTTATGTATCTCAATAACCACAGCTTTTATAGCCTTCGTTATGGTACGCTGCCAGTTGAAACATTGGTGAGTCAGGCCAAAAATTTGGGCTTACAAATGCTGGCGCTTACCGACATCAACAACAGCATGGGCATGGTCGATTTTGTGCGTGAATGTCGTAAGCAGGGCATCAGGCCTGTTGCCGGCGTTGAGTTTCGCAATGGCGACCAGCTGATGTATGTGGCGCTGGCTATCAACAACGCGGGTTTCAGGGAGCTAAACGAGATGCTCACCCAACACAACCTAAGCGAAGAAGCCTATCCAGAAACAGCACCGACTTTTGAGCAGGTTTATGTGATTTATCCGGCGGGAAGCCGCAAGATAGGCCAATTGCGCGAAAATGAGTTTTTGGGTGTTCGGCTGTCGCAGGTTTCTAGGCTTTTAAATTCCGATCTACGCTTTAAACAAGAAAAGCTGGTGCTGATGCAGCCCGTAACTTTTAGTGACGAAAAAAGCTGGTATGTGCACCAAAACCTGCGCGCCATCGACCACAACTGTCTGCTAAGCAAACTAAAGCCTGAGCAGTTTGCGCCTGCCGATGAGATTATGCAGCCGCCACTCCGCCTAAAAGCTGCTTTTGCTTTGTATCCGGGCTTGCTACAAACTACAGAAAAACTGCTCAACACTTGCGAAATCGACTTCGATCTTAATACCATCAAAAACAAAAAAAACTTTACCGGTAATGCTTCCGATGATCGGGAACTACTGCACAAACTGGCTTATGACGGCCTGCATTATCGCTACGGCCACGACAACCCCATTGCACGCCAACGTGTTGAAGACGAACTAGCTATTATTGACAAACTGGGTTTTTCGGCCTATTTTCTAATCACTTGGGACGTAATCCGCTATTCTATGTCGCGTGGTTTTTACCATGTGGGGAGAGGCAGCGGCGCCAACAGCGTGGTGGCCTATTGCTTGCGCATCACCGACGTGGATCCCATTGAATTAGACTTATATTTTGAACGTTTTCTGAATCCCAAACGCAGCAGTCCACCCGATTTTGACATCGACTACTCCTGGAAAGAGCGCGATGAAGTAATCGACTATATTTTTAAGCGCTACGGCCATAAGCACACCGCACTGTTGGGCACTATTTCTACCTTCAGAGGGAAATCTATTTACAGAGAATTGGGCAAAGTTCACGGGCTGCCCAAGGCAGAAATTGATGAACTGGTAAGCAATCCCGCGCGCTACCACTCCCTCAACAAAATTACGCAACACATCCACGAACTGGCGCAGCAAATCGTTGATTTTCCTAATCAGCGCAGCATTCACGCCGGTGGCATCCTTATTTCCGAAGAGCCAATCACCAATTATGTAGCCCTCGATATGCCGCCTAAAGGTTTTTTAACTACCCAGTGGGATATGTATGTTTCTGAAGAAATGGGCTACGAAAAACTCGATATCCTGAGTCAGCGTGGCATTGGCCATATCAAAGAAGCTGCAGACATCATCAAAGAAAACCGCCGCATCACGATTGATGTGCATCAGGTGCAGCAGTTTAAGGACGATCCTAAAGTGAAAGACCAGCTCCGGCGCGCCGAAACCAATGGCTGCTTTTATATTGAAAGTCCGGCTATGCGCGGCCTTTTGCGTAAGCTGCAATGCGACAACTACCTCACGCTGGTGGCTGCTAGCTCCATCATCCGCCCCGGCGTGGCCAAGTCGGGCATGATGCGCGAATATATCCAGCGTTTTCACCATCCCAACAGCTTCAATTACATTCATCCGGTGATGAAAGAGCAACTACGGGAAACCTACGGTGTGATGGTGTATCAGGAAGATGTACTCAAAGTTTGTCATCATTTTGCCGGCCTGGATTTGGCCGATGCCGATGTGCTACGGCGCATTATGAGTGGCAAAAAGCGGAAGCAAAATGAGTTTGAAGAAATTGTTGATCGATTTTTTAACAATTGTCGCGCGCGCGGCTATCCCGAAACTGTTATAAAAGAGGTGTGGCGACAGATTGAGTCCTTTGCCGGATATTCATTTTCCAAAGCCCATTCTGCTTCTTATGCGGTGGAAAGCTTTCAAAGTCTGTATCTTAAAGCACATTTCCCACTAGAGTTTCAGGTGGCCGTGATCAATAATTTCGGCGGTTTTTACCATAGCTGGGTCTATTTTAACGAAGCCCGCCGACAGGGAGGCTTTATCCATCTGCCTTGCGTAAATTACAGCAAATACAATACCTCACTGCTCGAAACCACCATTTATATTGGTTTTGTGCATCTGGCCGGTGCCGAAGAAAAACTGGTTCGCCAACTGATTGAAGAGCGTGATAAACGCGGAAAATACAAAGATTTACATGATTTTATTGACCGCGTAAAACCCGGCATGGAACAGCTTATCCTGCTGATCAGAGCTGGCGCTTTTGCTTTTACCGGACAGCCCAAACCCGGACTACTGTGGGAGGCACATCTGTATCGTAAAAAAAGTCACAATACAGACCAACCCGCTTTGTTATTTAAAGAGCAGGCGCGACAATATCAGCTTCCAAGCCTTGATAGCGAACCACTTGAAGATGCTTACGACGAAATTGAACTAATCGGATTTCCAGTGAGTATGACAGATTTCGAGATGCTGATCACCAATTTCAGGGGCGAAGTGAATGCCGAAGAAATGCTTCAACAAAACGGTCAGACTAA
>CAZOEV010000220.1:0-5231 GCA_964578915.1 uncultured Lentimicrobiaceae bacterium | reverse complement strand
TTTCAAGACTTTCAGTTGTTGTCTGACCGCTCTGTCGAAGACAATCTGGCGTTTGTTCTGAAAGCCACCGGCTGGAAAAATAAGTCGGATATCAACGACCGCATCATTGAAGTGGTTGAAGAAGTGGGACTCAAAGGCAAACGCAACAAAATGCCGCATCAGTTGTCGGGTGGCGAGCAGCAGCGGGTTTCTATTGCCCGTGCTTTACTCAATGAACCCTTGCTTATTTTAGCGGATGAACCCACCGGAAACCTCGATCCCGAAACTTCCAATGATATTATGCGGCTGTTGATCCGCATCAGTGAGGCGGGTCAAGCGGTGCTGATGGCTACGCACAACTACAACCTGATCCACAAATTTCCTTCACGGATTATAAAATGCGAGGAAGGCGCGGTAATAAGCTCAAGTAACCAGCTCGATTAACTTTTCTACATTATTTCCGTTGTGGTAAAGCTGACCCAACTTTTCTTTTCTTAGGTTGATATTTTCTTCTGTAAAAGGGGTTTTCATCAAATGTTTCAATTGCTTTTTTAAGGAATTTGCATCATTGGCAATTTCGCAAAGGCTGTCTAAAGCGCTTCCGCTCAACATTTTATCGTTTACCAGCGCAAAGCGTCCATTGTAAAGCGTGTTTAAAAGTTTTAGCTTTAGACCTGTAGCCTGAAAAGTTACTGAAACATTCACCTGCGCATCCCGTATCAATTTTTTAAGTGCTTCGTCTGTAGGATTAGCAATTAGTTCAACATGAGGTAAATCTGTCAGAAACTGAATCAGGTGACGTGGCGGATGCAAACCGGCTACTTTCAATGGGATGTGAAGATCGTTGAAAACTTCGGTGACTAAAAAACGCACGGCATTAAAGTTTTCGGCCACCGATAGATTGCCATGATACAGCGCATAGCTGCCTTTTCCTGTTTTTATGCTCACTTCCTTATGCGGATGAAAAGCCGGCACAAAAGCTACCCGATCAAAATGAGCAGAAAAATAATCGGCATCCTTATTACTTATTGCGATAAGTTGATGGGCATTTGCAAGTGTTTTTTGATATTTTTTAAGCTTGCCGGCTTCATTATAAAAGTAATACTTCTTGAAAAGTGCCGATTCGGCCTTGGCCAGATTCAAGTAATAGTCGTGTTCCACATTATGGGTTCGTACACTGATTTTACGATGGCTTAGCCTTTTGTCTTTCAGTAATATGCAAGTGTGAAGTCCTTCCAGCAGAATGGGAAAATTGTCTTTTAAAAGGTTCTCAACCAAACTTTCTGAGCTACGCGAACTCACAATATAAGGAATATTCTTGAAGAGGTGTTTCTTAGAAATATCTCTTTTGTAGTACTTTACTTCAAAGCAAATATCTTCTAAAATTGCGGCTGGTTTCCGCCCATATTCATAGCAATGCAAATGGACTTTCACACCATTTTCTGAGAGTGCTTTTGCTTTGAAAAACACATCAATCACACCGCCATAATTGGCCGGCCAGGGCACATCGAAAGAAACGATATGGAGATGCTTTTCAGGTGTATTTTCCATAAATATTCAATAATATTTTTTCTTCATTTTCCCAGCACAACTCTTGAGCAGCAAAAGTAAGCTTATTTTTCCATTTGGCGCGCAAGGCTTTGTTATCAAGGCTTTCGCGTATTGTTGCGGCAATTGCTTCTGGTTTGTGCGAAGGTATAAAAGTGCCAATTTGATAATGGTCGATAATGCGTTTTATTTCGGGCAGATTGCTGGCAATTACAGGAACGCCGGCTTGAATAAAATCGAATAATTTATTAGGTAAGCTAAATTTATAATTGAGATTTGTTGCCTTGTCCAAGGTAAAACCAAGATCACCAAGCCTTGTATAGCGCATCAATTCACTATAAGGCATACGAGGCAAAAACCTGACTTTTTCAGTAAGCTGTTCCTTTTCGCAAAGCTCCTTTAAAACCGGAAGCACATCGCCGCCGCCAATAATCAGCAAGAGACAGTCGTTTAAGTACTTAAGACTTAAAACTAACTCTTCTGCGCCGCGCTGTATATTTATACCTGACCCTTGCAAAATAAGTAGGTTTTTATCTTCTGGTAGTCCGAGCAGTTTACGACTGCTTACAAACTCTTGTTCCAACCTAAACGGCACATTACGAACTATATGCACCTTGATATTGTATTTCTCACGAAATAAATTAGCAATAGAATCATTGACGGTAATCATTTCCTTCATGCGTGAAAGCACCATTTTTTCAATGGCTTTCCAAACTTTTTGTACAGCCGGTCGGTTGGTCAATTCAGGTGTTTCTGTGTAGTATTCGTGGCTGTCATAGACCAATGGTATTCGTTTTATTTTGGACACAATAAAATTTGGTAAAAGTGTATCTAAATCATTAGAAACCAAAAGATCAGCCTTGCTAAAAAGCAGTAAAAAAAATATTCTAATATTGAAAAGTGCATAAAATAGCGGCCCTTTTTCAAAGCATAGCCTCATCCTTTTGGCTTTATAAGGACGCTCGTCCATAGCTGGGCTTTGCTTTAAACGCCTGCCAATCAGCACCACATTTAAGCCAGCTTTTTGCATACTCAGGCAAGATTTGTGTACCCGCTGGTCGGTTACTAAGTCGTTAATTACAGAAACGTAAACAGTTTTCAAGCAAATGAATTTATTTGATTAGTATATGCTCATCACTCAAAAAACGCTGATTTGCCTGCTATTATTATTTATTGACTAAATTTGGCCAAAATTTAGATTGATTTGGATCGCTTTTATAATATTAAAAACTACAACAGTTTCGGGCTGAATGTGTTAGCCAGTTACTATGCCAAGGTGAGTTCTGTTGAGCAGTTAAAAGCTTTAACGCAGCAAACTATTTTTAAAGAGAACAGAAGCTTGATTCTTGGGGGTGGGAGTAATGTTTTATTCCTAGATGATTTTTTTGAAGGACTAATCATTCATTATACAAAAACTGGCTGGGAACTCATTGAAGAAGACGCGAATGAAGTGCTGGTTAATGTTCATGCTGGCACTAGTTGGCCTGATTTTGTTGACGAAATGGTTGAAGCTGGCTATCACGGCCTTGAAAATTTATCATTAATCCCTGGCAATGTTGGTGCAGCTCCTATGCAAAATATTGGTGCTTATGGAGTTGAGTTAAAAGACAGCTTTGATCAGCTTGATGCAGTTGAAATAAAAAGTGGTCGGATAGTTACTTTTGACCACAAAAGCTGTGATTTTGGCTATCGTTCTAGTTTTTTTAAGCAGGAGGGCAAAGGAAAATACATTATAGTATCAGTGCGGTTCAGATTAAAAAAGCAGCCAAAACTCAATGTGTCTTATGGAAACATTGCTGATTATTTAAGCGAACAAGGTATTGTGAAGCCTACAATTAGAGAGCTAAGTGAGACAATAAAAGCCATTCGAAGGAGCAAACTTCCCGATCCGCTCGTGCTTGGTAATGGCGGAAGTTTTTTTAAGAATCCCGTTATCCATCAGCTTTTGTTTGAGAACCTACAGCAAGAATTTCCTAAAATTCCTTCATTTCCAGCAGGTATAAATACACTTAAAATTCCGGCTGCTTGGCTTATTGAGCAGGCTGGCTGGAAAGGCTATCGCAAAGGTGATGCAGGCGTGCACGAACACCAGGCTTTAGTGCTTGTAAACTATGGAAACGCCACTGGAAGAGAGGTTTTTGGGCTAGCGATGCAAATACAGCTGGATGTAAAAAATAAATTTGGCATTCTGCTCGAACCAGAAGTGAATATTGTTTGATAACATTCTTGATTTGATAAAATATTGATCTATAATACTTTAAGCCTGCGCTGATCAATTGTGTTTTTTTAATTGGCACTATTTAGAAATAGTTCTAAATAATCTTAACTTCGCTTCATCAAACAACGTGATGATGATGCGGATTCGTCCAAAAGCTTTACTGGATTTTTTTCAAAAGAACTTCGAAGGATTTTTCTGGCTAATAGCGCTAGTTCTTTTGGCTTTTATGTCGCCTGCACTTGATGAGCCAAGCTTGTGTGCTTTTAGGTGGCTTGGAATAGAATCTTGTCCGGGCTGTGGTTTGGGGCATAGTATTTCAGCAGCTTTTCATGGACAATTTTTGGCATCCTTCGATTTTCATCCACTCGGCATTTTTGCAATTATTATATTAAGCATCCGCAGCTTTACGGTGTTTAAGGCTTATTTCCATTACCAAAAACAAAAATCACATTATTATGAGCAAAATTTATGAGTTAATGCCTGACGTTCAAGGCGAAGAAATGATGTTTCTGCAAAACCTGACCAAAGATTACGACGATGAAAAGATGCGTAATTTTGCCAATATGTATCGCGCCAGGCGCAAAGATCCTCAGACAATTTTATTACTTTGTGCAGCGGGATTTTTAGGTGTTTCTGGGATTCATCGATTTGTTTTGAATCAAATTGGTATGGGAATCGTCTATTTTTTTACTGCTGGCCTTTGCTTGATTGGCACCATTGTGGATTTAGTAAACTATCGAAATCTGACCTTCACTTTCAATAGGCAAGTGGCTGGTGAAATTCACCTTACTCTTGGTCAGCGTTAGTATTAGACTGTTGTTTTAAGATTTTTTGAAGGTGTTTTTTGTAACAATCAACTGATTCTGATTGATATAGAATTTTTGTGTGCTTTTCATTTTTGAAAAGCACACAATCTTATCTCAAAAGAAATTGATTAAATCCGTCTCAAGAATTCTTTTGCTCGGCTACAGCTTTTAAAATCGCTTTGTTAATGCGCTTCGCAATCAGCGGCCCTTCATATATAAATCCGGTATATACCTGCACCAGATCAGCGCCAGCTTCCAGCTTTTCAAGCGCATCAGCAGGCGTAAAAATGCCGCCAACACCGATAATTGGGAAAGCTTTATCCGATTTTTCAGCCAAATAGCGGATAACTTCCGTGCTGCGGTCGCGAATGGGTAAGCCGCTCAGCCCGCCATTTCCAGCACGTTCAGCCGTGGATTTATCTTTTCTCAAACTTTCGCGGCTTACCGTTGTGTTAGTAGCCACAACGCCTTGTATGCCAGTGTCTTTTACAATAGTAATTACTTCGTCCAGCTGTTTATCGTTTAAGTCGGGTGAAACTTTTAGCAGCACAGGTTTTGGCTTTGGTTGTTGGTGATTGCGTTCCTGAATGGCCATTAAAATCGCCATCAGCGCATCCTGATCCTGTAATTCGCGCAGGTCGCTGATGTTGGGGCAACTTACATTGACCACAAAATAATCC
>CAZOEV010000219.1:0-5254 GCA_964578915.1 uncultured Lentimicrobiaceae bacterium | reverse complement strand
CATCATCATTGGACCGAAAGCAGGATTTATCAGGACCAATCATATAAGCGTAACAATGATGGCGCGCGTCGTGAAACTTTTTTTTGATCTCCTCAATGCCTTCTTTGGCTTCCGTTTCGCTGCTAACCGGAAAAGCCTGCGCAATAAATTTGCTGCCTTTGTCTTTGTAGAGGCCTTCGCCGGAATTGGTTATTATATTATAGGTGTCGTCGAACATCATCCTGTCGAAATCATTATGATAGCAACCACAGCAAGCGCGATGCCAATCCAATTTATTTTCGCAATTTTCTCCTTAAAAAGTAGTAACGCAATAATGGCTGATAATACTACAACTCCGGTGTTACGGATGGGAAACAGGAGTGAATTGTCAAAAATTTCCATACTGCGAAAGAGGTAATAGGTTGAGCCAAAATTTATTAAACCAAGAAGTCCACCCGCCAGAAAGTTTTTAAGTTTTAGTATCGTTGTGCGTTTTATATAATTGTATATGAGCACACTTGTTCCAATTACCAAGGCGATGCTAAAAATGGTTGATAATAAAAGGAGTACGTCATTTTCTACAAAATAAAAGTCCGCAATTTTCATAAGTAAGTCATTGGCACCTGTACCGACAAATATAAAAAGGGGTAATAAAATAAGTCGAAAATCAAATTTAGTATTTGCGATTTGTTTTTTATAAAGTGCTAAATATAAAGCTACTAAAGCTAAAATAATACCAATGATTTTTAACGGACTCAGTTCATCATTGAACAACAGAAATCCTGCTGCTGTGGGTATTACGACTGACATTTTGCTGCTTACTGCAGTGATGGCTATGCCTGCTCTTTGACTGGAAAGTGCGAAAAGGAAAAATACGCCAATAAATGCACCACCAATTAAAATGGAGAGCGAAAACCAAGGGGCATGGAAAACATCAGTAGCAGAAAACTTTGGTTCGTAAATTAAAAATCCTATGCTGGCAGCCACAATATAATTACCGACAATAGCTTGTAAGTTATTGATATTGTATTGTTTAAATAATTTAAACACAATCAATATGCTGGCCGAAAAAAGTGTTGTAGCAATTAAAAATAGCATGTAATTGGAATAAGTTTGCAAAAATACCGGTTTCAAAGCAGGAATCCTTATCAAAAAAGGAAAAAGTTAGACAATAAAAGTTGCCAGAGTAGAGGCAAACTATTTATTGCCAGAAAGAAAACGCTGAATTTTTGCATTGCTTAGTCAGAAAATGTCAAGTTTGAGGCTTGCGATGTGCTGAATAACAATAAGTTTACTTTGGTAAATGTTTGTTTTCAGCACAAGCATAACGATGAAATTGGCATTTTCTGGCAAGCACTATTTAATGCTGATTTCGTCAGCAAAAATCCAAGCTGGTTCGCCTTCGCCTATATGACCGATAGGGCAAGTTTTGCGGTTTTTACCAATTACCTTTAGATAGCGCACTTGCTGTGCAGAAAATTTCAGCTCGAAATTTTTTATAATGCTGCCTTCAAGCGTTTCAGGAATGGTGTTTTTAACGGCTCCAACTTTTTTAAAGTTTTTTCCGTCAGCAGAAACGCTCACTTCAATTTGCAAAGGCATGAAAATCCAGGAGCGTTCATCTTGCAGAAAGCCTACCATAACTTCACTGATGCGCTGCTTCTTGCCCAAGTCAACCGTAGCAATCAAATCGACGCCTTGATAACCTTGCCAGGAGCCAGTTCTGAAATCCGTATTGCCACGCTGTTGGTCAATTAAAGCAATATTTCCACCTGCCGGATATTGCGCATTGTATCTAGTTTCCAGCGTGATGCTTCTTCCGGCAGGAATTTTATAGAAATTCCCGGAAATAATTGCGCTTTGGTTTTTACCCATTTTAGCTATTACTTTTACTTCCGCAGTTTCAGTCAACAAAAATGGTTCGACATATAACATGCTTTTTTCTGATGGATTTTTTCCATCAAGCGTATAAAAAAGTTGTGCGTTTTCTTGCGGATGTTCAAGTGCAATTTCCAAATTTTCTGTAAAAGTTTTGGCATCAGCTTTTATAGATGGAACAACCGTAATAGCTTCTGTTTCAACAGCGCTTTTTGGCCTGAATTCAGCTTTTGCTGCCCAATCCAAATTGGGTTTTGGTCCCATCTTAAAGCGTAATTCGCCTCCGTCAAAAATAGCTTGGTGGCTGATATAACTGTAAGGATAGCTTTCTTCGTTGAGGATAAGCTCTTGAACATAAGAATTTTCAATACTGAAATTATCAGCAATAACCGTAAAATTATTACCGTTTTCCAGCTTGATAGTGGTTTTGTCAAAACGAGGTACACCTATAATATAGTTGCCAGAAGCTGGTGTTACCGGATAAAAACCCATCGCACTAAAAACATACCAGGCCGACATTTGACCGCAGTCTTCGTTGCCACTAAGTCCGTCGGGTGCGGCGTGATAAAGCTCATCCATAATCTGATGAATCAATTCCTGTGTTTTGTGGACTTGTCCCACAAAATTGTAGAGGTAAGCTTTATGATGACTGGGTTCGTTGCCATGTGCATATTGTCCAATCAGTCCAGTTATGTCGGCTTGTTTTCGGCCAGTTGGCGCTGTTTTTCCTCTAAAAAGGGAATCGAGTAGGGCAGCATAATTTTCATCTCCACCCATCATTTTTATATGACCTTCTACATCGTGTGGTACAAAAAAGTTATACTGCCAGCTATTGGCTTCGGTGAGCATAAAATTGACCTGCGCCGGATCGAAAGGTGTAATAAAACCGCCATTTTGTCTTCCCCTGAAAAAGCGTGTTTCGGTGTCGTACAGGTTTTTGTAATATTGTGATCTGTTATAGAAGCTATCCGCAATTTGTTGTTTTCCAAGTGATTCTGCCACGCGGGCTATGCACCAGTCGTCATAAGCATATTCCAAGGTTTTAGAAACAGATTCACTTTCTTTGTCAGCAGGTATAAAGCCCAGCGATTTTTGCCATTTTAGGCCGTGCAAATCCTGATTGGCACTTTTTATCATCGCATCGAGTGCTTTTTCACCATCGAAATCCCTGATGCCATTGATCCAAGCATCGGCAATAACGGGAACAGCATGATACCCAATCATGCACTGGGTTTCGTTAGCAGCCAGTTCCCAAACTGGCAGTAATCCGCCTTTGTCATACATGTCTAACATACTCAAAACCATCTCGTTGGTGCGTTCTTTTTCAGTAATGCTAAATAGTGGATGTAATGCCCTAAACGTATCCCAAAGCGAGAAAACGGTATAATGCCTGTTGTCGGTTTGATGGATTTTCAAATCATGTCCGCGGTAGCGTCCATCGGCATCGCTATATATATTAGGAGCGATCATGGTATGATAAAGCGCGGTGTAAAATATTGTGCGGTCATCCTTTTGTTTGCCTTTTCCCACTTCAATTTTGGCTAATTCCTTATTCCAATTTGCCTTGGCTTTTTTGCGCTGAAGCTCAAAATCCCAATGTGGAATTTCCGTTTCGAGGTTGTTTTTAGCGCCTTCTACGTCCACAGCCGAAATCCCCACTTTTACCATGATTGGTTCTCTTTTCAGGCTTTCATAATCAACCCAAGCGACAATTTTTCCTCCTTCAGCATAAGTTTTCATGGCTTGACTTTGACCGTTATGCTGAATGCCAAAAAGCTTGAAGGCTTTTGAAAAACGGGCATAAAAGTACAGGTGTTGATCGTTTGCCCAGCCTTTGGTGCGGCGGTATCCGCTAATTGTGCTGTCGTTTTCAAAACGGATAAATGCATCGAGAATTTTGTCGCTCGTAACACCTTCAAAAAGATCAATAATAATATGAGCGCTGTCGCTCTCTGGAAAATCATATTTATGAAAACCAACACGTTCACTCACCGTGAGTTCTGCTTTTATGTTGTAATCGTCCAAAAGAACGCTGTAATAGCCAGGTTCTGCCGATTCGGTCTCATGTTTGAATCGCGAACGGTATCCAAGATGAGGATTGCTTTCTGTGCCGGGATCAAGGCGTAATAAACCTGTCATCGGCATCAAGCGAATATCACCATAATCGCCTACACCTGTGCCACTTAAATGTGTATGGCTAAAACCCATAATGGTGCTGTCAGAATAATGATAGCCCGAGCAGCCATCCCACGAATCTTTACGCGTATCCGGACTCAGTTGCACCATGCCAAAAGGCATTGTTGCTCCCGGAAAAGTGTGGCCATGGCCGCCAGTTCCAATAAATGGATCAACATAGTCTGCAGGTGTTTTCACATCCTGCTGACAAGCAGTAAGATAAAAAATGGCGCTAAAAAGCAATAAAAATCTTGGTTTCATACAAAGCCTAATAAGGGTTGACAACTAGTATAGACAGCTTAAGTTGTGTTTGGGTTGTAAGCCACAGGAGTTTGAGTTAAAATTTATTTTATTTCCTTTTTCTTCAGCTATCGCGGATTTGCAATCACTAGTGTTCGAAACCTACGAAGAGTTGTAAAAAGTCTTTATTATTTCGGGATTTCCACCGCACAGTTTGACAATGTCCTCAATAAGTAATACTTCCAGTTGATTGGCGAATTTGAGTTTTGGAATTTTATATCCTTGTAATTGTTTGAGCTTTTAAAAACGGTAAGCAATATTGCGGCAATCAATGTCGTATAGAGTATCACCTTGATTCCATTTTCATTTCGAGAGAGCAAATGACTAAAATTCAGATGTTGCTTAAGAAACTTGAAAAACACCTCTATTTGCCATCGTTGTTTGTAAATATGGGCAATCTCAAAAGCATGGAGTTCTTCAATATTCGTCAGAAAATACAAAGGTTTACCATCTTTTGTGCTGATAATTAGGCGATAAAAACCTTTTGTTGGATTATTCTTTTTATCATAGAGCGTGACTATAGAATCATGATCAATAGACAAAGTATCATCACTTTTCTTTTGTGATTTTATCTTTAACTCACTTAGAATTGAGTACTTTACATATGGGTTTAAACGTGTCACAAATCGAAAATTTGCTTCACTTAGCTGTTCATAAGCCTTTCTTGATTGCAGACCCCGGTCAAATACAATGATATCATCGGTTTTTATGGTATAAGATAAGATTACTTCTCTCAATGCAATATCTTCTGATACATAACGCTGGTCAGAAAAGAAAGAAGCCGTAACAGGTATTCTGTTAAACCCCATTGTAAACTTCAGGTATCGTTTATCTCCTTTCTTGTTAATCTTCATGCCGTTTCTCAGTAGCTTTGAAGAGGCAGTAATCAAAGTTGAGTCAAAAGAGATAATGTTTGTAGACG
>CAZOEV010000218.1:0-5264 GCA_964578915.1 uncultured Lentimicrobiaceae bacterium | reverse complement strand
CAAAATCGGCCAGTTCGTTGGCGTCAATTTTCAGGCCAAAAGTTTGATCAATCCAAGTTTGCAGACTTATTTTATCCAGTGAATCAAATCCTAAGTCAGATTCGATATGGTCGCCTGGTTTCAGGCTGATATGTTTTTCAGCGCTCACAAATTCTGAGAGCAGCATAAACACCGGATCATCAACAACTGCTGACTGCTCAGGCTTGGGCTTATTTTTGGCCACGGCCAGTTCTTCCAGTTTAAAACGTTGTAATTTTCCCAATCGAGTACGCGGCAACTCACTTTCAATAAGGTGTATGCGGTGGATTCGTTTGTAAGAAGAAACTTTTTCGTTGAAAGCTTTGATAACACGTTCTTTGATAAGCTGTTCGTTAACAATTTCAGTGCCTGATTTATCCGGAACTACCAATAATTGTAGCTGTTCATTTTTATAAAAAACAGCAGATTCCAGCACGAGTTCTGATTCGTTGATCACGTTTTCAATCTCGGCAGGATTCACGTTTTTGCCATTAGAAAGGATAAGAATTTCTTTTTTTCGTCCTGTAAGGAACAAAAATCCGTCTTTGTCAAAATAGCCCAGGTCGCCGGTATGCAGCCAGCCGTCTTTGATTACGGCTGCTGTTTCTTCAGGGCGGTTATAATAGCCCTTCATAATGTGATTTCCCTTTGATGTGATTTCGCCGTCAACGATCCGTACTTCGGTGCCGTGGACAACATGGCCGGGCGAACCAATTTTTATCTTTTTGGGTTGTGTAAAGGTGATCATTGGAGCGGCTTCGCTCATGCCATAGCCTTCTAATACACTAAATCCCAATGTTTGAAAATCGTTTCCTACTACTGGATCCAGAGCAGCTCCGCCCGTCACTAAATATTCTACAGCTCCACCAAACTTTTGATGTACGGCCTTAAATATCTTTTTACTAAAAGTTTTCGATTGTAGTTTTCCGGCAAGTTTAAATAACATATTTGCCACAGCACTTTTTTCAATTTTCGTTTTGATGCCTTTGTGGATAGCTGAAAATAAACGTGGCACACCTATAATAATGGTGATTTTGTTGTTTTGCAGCGTTTTCAGTATGTCATCCGTTTTAAGGGAAGGACTGATAGCGATTTCTGCTCCCAGCGAAAGCGGGATAACCATGGTGCCAACCAACGGGAAAACATGATGTAGCGGTAGCAAAACCATAACCCGCGAATTGGGGTTATAGATCGGGATATACTTGGAAACCGACTCCACATTTTGTTGCAAGTTTTGATAGCTCAGCATCACGCCTTTGGGGCTTCCGGTTGTGCCGGAGGTATAAATAATTACAGCCGTGTCCGAAAGATTGATGGCAGGCATTTCCATATCAGTGTCGAACGGTTTTGCTTCTACTTCAATATCATCAATTATAATCAGCTTTACCTGTATATCGGCCTCGTAAATGGCTTCATTCATCAGTTTTTTACCCAATTTTGAGCAAAAAATAACGACAGGTTCTGAGTCTTTCAAAATATAGGCAACCTCCGAAGCGGTGGCCATAAAATCAACAGGAACAGCAACGCCTTTTTTCTTCCAAACGGTATAAAAAGCAGTTACCCAGTCAGGTGTGTTTTCTGAGAAAATCACTGCATGATCGCCGGAATTAAGCTCAAACTGCTTGCTGAAAAATGCGATTTTATTAAAAAACTGTTGATAACTGATGGACTGTGTGCCAAATTTGATTGCTGTTTTAAGGCCGTGATTTTTAAGCATAAATAATGATAAGTGAGGAGTAGTTCTAAAATTATCGATGCAAAAATATATAATATATTGATGCAGCGGTTTTTGAGATTTTTATATTTACAAATATTAAACCCTTTTTTCGCCAAATTGTTTTTGACGAATAAAGAATCTTCATTTTTAAAATACTTAAGTAGTTGAGATTTTATTTAGTTGCCTAAAATGTGAAAAATCAACTAAATAATGAAAATATTTTATAGGTTTGCCCATGATTTTATTCGATCTACTCTACAACTTAAGCGCCTTAGTTGCTATTAGCGTGTTATCAGGTTTTATCGACCTGCGCTTTAGCCCATTTCGATGGAAAGGTAAAGTGTTACAAGGATTACTTTTTGGCGTTGCGGCATTAATTGGAATGCATTACCCTTTTGTACTTACCGAAGGCATAATTTTCGATGGTCGCTCGGTTGTTATCAGCATGGCTGCAGCCTTTTTTGGGCCTATTTCGGGTCTTATTGCAGCCTTCATTGCGTTGCTATACCGATATTTTGTGGTTGGAGGTAGTGGCTTACTCACTGGTGCACTGGTAATTATTTTGTCTTTTTTAATAGGTTGGGCTTTTTATATCTATCGTAGGCACAAACAGTTGGATAAGTATTCCCTCGCACAACTTTATCTACTTGGGCTTATCGTACATATTTCGATGTTACTTTTGATGTTTACCTTGCCCGACAGCCATAAACGCGAGGCATTTCAATTGATTAGTTTAACAGTAGTGGGTGTTTTTCCTTTTGTTAGCTTGCTGGTTGGGAAAATCTTATCAGATCAGGAGCAAAACCTCATGTTAATAAAGTCACTTAAAGAAAGTGAAGAACAATACCGCATGTTGGTTACTCATCAATCTGACTTGGTAGTGAAGGTGGATGGACACAACAGGTTAAAATATGTGAGTCCGTCTTACTGTCGGTTGTTTGGTAAAACTGAAGAGGAGCTTTTGGGGAGTCATTTTTTGCCACTCATTCATGAAGAAGATCGCCAAAACACGCTCGATGCCATGGAAAAACTAAAATACCCGCCACATACTACCTATATTGAGCAGCGCGTGGCTACACCAATTGGATACCGTTGGTTGGCATGGGCAGACAAGGCTATTGTCGATAATAGTGGTAATATTGAGGCGGTTATTGGTGTGGGAAGAGATATTTCGGAAAGAAAAATAGCTGAAATAGACCGCGAACGCAGCGAGCAGCGATACCGACATTTATTTAATGCCTCGCCCGTTGGAATTATTTTGGAGGATGTGCAAGGACTTATTCTGGATGTAAATCAAACATTTTGCGATGAATATGGCTATAAGCCCCAAGAACTTATCGGAAAAAATATCGACTTCTTAGTGCCTGAACAAAATAGGCCTGAGATAAAGAAAAACTTGGCCAAAATCATCAAAAATAAAGTGCTTCATAGCATAGTGCCAGGAAAAACCAAAAATAATGTCCCAAAAGTGCTTGAATTACTGGAAACCGTAATTACTTTGCCTGATGGAAAAACAGGCATTTTGTCTATCGCCAAAGACATCACCGAACAAGAACATACCAAAATACGACTCAAGGAAACACAAGGCCGCAATGCTGCCATTATTTCGGCTATTCCTGATATTATGTTTACGATTGATAAAGAAGGATTAATTCTGGATGTTGTTTCAAATCAGGAAGATAAAAGCGATTTTGGCAGCGAAAGAGCGTTTCTTAACAGGTACTTAGTGGATGCTTTGCCCGAACAAATTAGCAGACAGGCTTACGAGCGCCTTGCCCAGGCATTTAGCAGCGGTGATTTGGTTGCTTTTGAGTCTGCCACTAATGACGGGGGTAAGCAAAGTTTTTATGACATCCGCATGATTAAAAGCAGCGAAAATGAGGTGCTGGCCATCGTGCGCGACATTAGCCAGCGAAAATTGCAGGATATTGAGCTTAGGCAACAAGCGCGCTTTATCGAAAAACTTCTCGATAGCGTGCCCAATCCACTATTTTATATGGATACCAATGGTGTTTATTTAGGCGTAAATAAAGCGCTCAAAGAATTTTATGGCATAGAAAAGGAAGATATTGTAGGCAAACAAATTTTTGGCCTTTCTTTTGAAGACGACGCAGAAAATCGCAACGCCAGTGATATAGCCATTTTTGAAGGCCGTGAAAGTCAGCAGGTGCTCGAACGTGAAATCATGCTAAAAGACGGAACCGTAAAAAATGCCATCATTACCAAATCGCCATTTCCAGATAGCGAAGGTAAGATTGGTGGGCTTATCGGTCTGATTATCGACATTACCGAGCGCAAGCAGATGGAAGAGGATTTGCGCGCAGCCAAAGAAAGGGCCGAAGAAAGCGACCGCCTCAAAACATCCTTTCTCAATAACCTCTCGCATGAAATCCGCACACCCATGAATGCTATTATTGGATTCGCCGACCTGCTGGATTTGGACTATTCACCCGAAGAAAAAAAGGGATTTATTGTTACCATCAACAACAATGCGGAGCAGTTGCTGCGCATTATTGACGATGTGTTAGCCATTGCCAGGTTGGATTCTGAGAAAATACCGGTGGATAGGCAAAGCTTTGCTCCACAAGATCTTATGAATGATATTTTTAATACGTTTGAGCCAGAAGCCAAAAAACAACAGCTGAAATTAATCATGGAAACCAACCAGCTTCCCAAAGCGTATACCTTTATTGGCGACCGAATTAAGATTCGGCAGGTGCTAGCAGGTTTTATAGCCAATGCGCTGAAATATACACCTAAAGGAGAAATACGTTTTGGCGCCGAAATTATTGAAAATGAGCATATTCGCTTTTATGTAGCAGATACCGGACTGGGCATTCCAGCATCGGAGCAAGAAAAAGTTTTTGAACGATTTTATCGCAGCACGGAAGTGCAACAGCGCGCCATCCGGGGTAATGGCCTCGGGCTGAGCATCGCCAGCGGATTAGTAGAACTTATGGACAGCAAAATAAACCTGAAATCGGAAGATGGAAAAGGATCAGAGTTTTCGTTTAGTTTGAAGGTGTAGATCGGGGTGGTTTTTATGAGAAATACAAACAAATTTTAGTAAATCACTTTTATCTGTTACGTTTTATTTTAGGTGGATTTTGTCTCGTGTCAAAAACATCAGCAATGAGAATGATTTTATTTTCTTCGTCAACCGAATAAATCAGTTTGTAGTTTTTGAAAATCAAATGTCGATATTGTTTTATTCTTCCCTTTAATAATTCTTCTTCTTTACCGATAAATGGTGAATCGATTAACTTTTTTGTTTCGTTAATAATACCTAATACAAGTTTGGTTGCCACCTTTTGATTTGCAGTGTATTGGAGGTATTTATGTATTTTATCAAGCTGAATTTCAGCAAATTCAGGCCAAATAATTGTCATATTTATTTCTCGTATTTGTCAATAAGCTCGGAATTGCTTTTAAAACGCTTGTTACGAAAATCGGCTTCTGATTGGTCAATTCGTGCATTCAAGGTTTCTTTGGTCATTGGCTCAAATACAGGATCATTTATAGTTTTTTT
>CAZOEV010000217.1:0-5308 GCA_964578915.1 uncultured Lentimicrobiaceae bacterium | reverse complement strand
GTTGCGGTAAATATTAAAATTGAGGAACCCAGCTTCCGGTTCGTATTCCCATTCGAAAGCAGTTTCACCGGTTTCAAAAGGGGTTTCAGCAATCAAATCGAAAGCCCTGCTCAGGGCATTTGTTTCGTAAGGAGAAGTATAAGTCATCATATAACCCAAGCGGTTATCCGCCCAAACGGGATAAACTTTTCCGCCACGGGCGGAGATACCAAGGTAATCGCCCATATAGCCACCAGCCAAACCAGGAATAGGAGAGGGTGTGAAGGCTACGTCAGATACTTTGAAATCTTCCCAGGTTTCGCCACCATCATAGCTGTTGGCGCAAAATGTTTCGCACTGGTTGCTATTTACATTTCTGTCTCCATAAAAAACAACGCTCAGGATACCATTTTCGGGATCGCAGCTAATCCAAGGGAAATAATGCTCTTTGCCTTCGCCATAGGGATTTTGATTTACGCGGGTAGGCTCAGACCAGCTATCTCCCTGATCTGCAGATTTTATCATATAAACATCAATACTTTCGTTTTGGTTGTCACCAGGAATACCGATATTTGTCCAAACCACATAAATAGTTCCGTTATTGGGGCCGCCCGAGATATCAACTGACATCACAGGGAAGCTGTTAACGCGGTGATTTTTGCTGGTTTCGGTAGTGCGAATGCCGCGCAGGTCGTCAATAATGCGGGTGGATTCTTCCCAGGTTTCACCTCCGTCATAAGAACGGGCAAATCCAAGAGCGGATTCATCAGTAGGAAAGCCGTCATAAATAGCCCAAACAGCATACACTTCACCATTAGGTCCGGTGTTTACATTTACGCCCTGGTTGTGGCTTCCGGCATTTACAGCATTACTTATAGGTACTCTTGTTGTCCATGAATCACCATCATCTGAGGAGTATGACGCAACAACCTCAGAATCGTGAGGGCCACCAAAATCTGTCCATAAATTATAAAGATTTCCTTCATAAGCGGAGGTGAGGCTGTTGTCGATCCAAAAATGGTTTTTGTCGGCTAGCGAACCTGGGTTTGGTGAAATGGTCCGAGTAGTCCAGTTTTCTCCCTGATCATCAGAATAGGCAACGCCTTGTCCGCCAGGGCTTGAAATATAATTCACATACCAGCGTCCGTTGAGGCCAATGGCCGTAGCTGGGTCGCCACTGTTACCGCCGCCGGCACCCTGCACTTCGCCTTGCCAAGTTTCGCCATAATCAAAGGAGTAAAAATCGTTGGCGCCATACAATGATCCAACCGGATTTTGGGTGGAGTTATTAGACTGAAGCACCACATCAGGATTATTGGGGTCTATAAAGATGGAGTTCTCTGTTTGTGTAGAATTTACACTCGTGACTGGCACATCAGGTGAGTCATCGACAAGCACAGAAAAAGCTGTGATTTTACTGCCGGTAAAAATAGCTTCGGCGGTACGCATCTCGGGATTTAAGGTGTATAAACCTTTTTCAGCCAGACGCTTATAGTATCCGTTATTATCAACGCGGGTGTCAACCATATTGCGGCGCTCGCGTTCTGTTTTGCTGTCGTCGCTGATTACCCATTGCATGCCAGCAATAAGGATAATTACCAACGATCCAAGCAGAATAGTAAATTTTTTTCTCATTTCAATTGAGGGTGTTAAGTTTTTGAATAAGGCTCAAAAGTATGGTTTTTTTTATTGTGGTGAGTTTTGGATTGAATATCATGTTTAACTAATTCTGATGTTTCAACCACAAAACAATAGTAGCATTAAGCCTTAGCCTTAAAAAATCACGAATTTTTCCTATCTCTGATAGCGTCAAAGAAACACTAATAACTTTTTTCAAAAGTTAAACTGTTTCTAAGCCGAGGCTAACCTGAACTTTATTCATTTTTCTAAAAATTTATGAATGGTTCAGGTTAGTGGCTATTTAAGCCACTAAAATAATGGTTTTAAAACGTAAAAATTTAATTAGCAGCTAAACCACGTGCACCAAATAATAGTTTTTCTTGCCTTTTTGCACCAATATATATTTGTTATTGAGGAGATTGGCTATTCCTACTTGGGCATCGTCTTTTACTTTCTCCTTATTGATGCTCACGCCATTGTCCTTTAACATACGACGCGCTTCGCCTTTAGAAGGGAAAATATTGGTGTGTGTGGTCAGAAATTCGGTGATATCAACTGATTCTGTGAGCACATCGCGCTGCACGTCAACAGCCGGAACGCCTTCAAAGACACTCAATAGCGTTTTTTCATCCAGTTTGCGCAGGGCGTCCGTAGTGCCTTTGCCAAACAAAATCTGGCTGGCTTCTTCGGCCAGTTGAAGCGCTTCTTCTCCATGCACACGTATAGTAATTTCTTGTGCCAAAGCTTTTTGAAGCTGCCGCTGATGCGGTGCTTGCTGATGTTCTTCTTCCAATTTTGCAATTTCTTCTCGCGATATCAGTGTAAAAATCTTCACGTATTTAGCGGCATCCTCATCGGAGCAATTAAGCCAGAACTGATAAAAGGCGTAAGGGGTAGTTTTTTCGGGATCGAGCCAAATATTGCCGCTCTCGGTTTTACCAAACTTGCCGCCATCAGCTTTGGTAATGAGCGGACAGGTGAGCGCAAAAGCTTTGGCTTCAGAGCCTAACTTTCTGCGAATCAGTTCTGTTCCAGTAGTGATATTGCCCCATTGGTCGGAGCCGCCCATTTGTAATTTGCAGTTTTCGTGCTGATGCAAATGCAGGAAATCATAGCCCTGAACCAGTTGATAAGTAAACTCGGTAAACGACATTCCTGTGGCATTTTCTGCGGTGAGGCGTTTCTTTACTGAGTCTTTAGACATCATATAATTGACGGTGATATGTTTGCCGATTTCACGGATAAAATCCAGAAAGCTGAACGACTTCATCCAGTCGTAATTATTTACAAGGGCAGCTTTATTGGGCGTTTCAGTTTCAAAGTCCAGAAATTTGGCCAGTTGCTGTTGCAGGCATTCTTGGTTGTGGCGCAGCGTAGCTTCGTCGAGCAGGTTTCTTTCCTGCGATTTTCCCGAAGGATCGCCAATCATTCCCGTGGCGCCACCGATAAGTGCCAGCGGTCTGTGTCCTGCCATTTGCAAGTGTTTCAGCATCATAATACCTACCAGATGACCGATATGTAAGGAGTCGGCAGTTGGGTCAATACCCACGTAAGCGGTAGTCATTTCCAGTGAAAGTTGTTCTTCGGTGCCGGGTGTGAGGTCGTGAATCATGCCTCTCCAACGCAGTTCTTCTACAAAATTTTTGTGCATCATATCGGTAAATTTTTTCGGCGCAAAGATAGCATTTTCAGGAAAGCTGTTGGCAAATGCCATCGCGCTAGGCTGCATTTTATATTTGAGCTGATTAAAAACTCTTATGTACTTTTGTTGGATGAATTTTGTTACAGGAGCAACGGGTTTAGTGGGGTCGCATTTGGTGGTTAGGCTGCTGAAAGAAGGATTGGAAGTTAAAGCTTTGCGCAGGCCGCAGTCCGATTTATCGCTTATAAAACGGGTGCTGGCACGCAGTTTTGATGATGCCACAACGGCTTTTGATAAAATAATTTGGGTAGAAGGCGAACTTACCGATTATTACAGCCTGGAAATGGCCCTTACCGAAGTAGATTTCGTATATCACTGTGCAGCAAGGGTTTCCTTTAGGCCTGCCGATCAAAAAAATATGCAGTACAACAATATTCAGGGTACAGCAAATTTGGTGAATGCTGCCCTGTATTGTAAAGTGAAAAAATTCTGTCATGTCAGTTCTGTAGCTGCCTTGGGACGGGCTGAGGCTGGAAAACCTGTTTCGGAGAAATCAGGGTGGAAAGCTTCTGGTAATAATTCTGCTTACGCTATTTCGAAATATGGAGCTGAAAGGGAGGTTTGGCGTGGCATTGCCGAAGGGCTGAAAGCTGTAATTGTGAATCCTTCCATTATTTTGGGCGCTGGAAATTGGGACGATGGCAGCGCAGCCATTTTTAAAACTGTTGCCGATGGCATGAAGTTTTACACCAAAGGCATCAATGGTTTTGTGGACGTGAATGACGTGGTGGAAGTGATGTTGCTGCTGATGAAGGGTGAATACGAAGACGAACGTTTTATTGTTTCGGCTGCCGATATAAGTTATGAGGATCTTTTTAAACACATCTCATCCGGCCTAAAATGTAATCCGCCAAGCATTTATGCTCAACCTTGGATGGGCGCCTTGGCTTGGCGTTTTTATTTTGTTAAGCAACTGCTTACCGGAAAAAAGGCCTTGGTGACTCGCGAAACAGCGCGCTCGGCTAAGAACAAACATTTTTATCCGGCAACAAAACTGAGGCAGACAACCGACTTTCGATTTCGGCCTATTGAAGAGACAATAGCTGAAATTTCTGGGTATTATCTGGCCGAAAACTCCTGAAAATAGGTAGAACGGATAGCCGCCATTATTTATATACGTTCTAAAATAGAATATTCACAGCCACAAGCACCAAATAGTTTTAATTTTACCGCTGAAAACGATTGCAAAAAATAGATCACAATGAGTAAAACCATTTTATTATACTGGGCCACAGGTGGTAACGTAGAAAAAGCTGCTAAAGAAATTTATACTGAATTAGGTGCCGATAAGCTTGAAATGGCTGACTTAGCCAGCTTTGATTACAGTCGCTTTGATGAGTTTGACAACTTTATTTTTGGCATAGCTACCGTTGGTGCTGAAATTTGGCGCGATACCCAAGGCGACAATTATTGGAACGACTTTTTTGTGGATTTAGAAAATAAATCCTTTAAAGGAAAAAAATTCGCTTTCTACGGTCTTGGAAATCAAGTGCTTTATCCAGAACATTATGTTGATGCCTTAGGCTTCCTAAAAGCAGAGGTTGACAAGCGTCAGGGTACTATTTTTGGTTTTTGGCCTACCCAAGGCTACAGCTATACCGATTCGTTAGGCGAAGCTGATGGAAAATTCTTTGGACTGGCTTTAGACGAAGATTTTCAGAAAGATTTGACATCGACACGCATTAAACAGTGGGTAGCGCAAATTAGACGCGAAATGGGCTTGTAAAATAATAGGCAAAATTTCTGGTATTCCTAAATCATCAAAAAATTTCTCTTGCATACGCATTAGAAAAAATTTGTCATCGAATTACGCGAATTAAACTAATTTGTGTGTTTTACCCCCCCCCGCTGGCGCAGATTTGCAATCGGTGTCCATACTATTTGTTTTTAATTTAATTTTATTCTTTTAGTTCATCTGTCAAAAAAAATCAATTGTTGTAAACTGACATATAGGCTACATTTTATTTTGATGTGCTGGGAATTTTAACACAATTTGAATTAAGAGTT
>CAZOEV010000216.1:0-5326 GCA_964578915.1 uncultured Lentimicrobiaceae bacterium | reverse complement strand
ATTTATTAGAAGAAAAACTGTCCAAGAGCTACCTCAAAATCACCAAACAAAAGCAGGAAATTGAAACTCAACACGAAGCTATTAAAGCTCAAAAAGGCCAACTCGAACTGCAAAATGCAACGCTTATTGAGCTGAATGCACAAAAGAAACAATTGTTGAGTGTGATAATTCACGGACTAAAAAACCCGATGACGAGTGTGCAAACTATGGCCGAGCTGCTCGATGAGTGCAAACAACTGGGGAAGGATGAACGCGAATACCTCGAAATCCTGAATAAATCGCTGGCAAGGATGAATCAGGTGATTAACGACCTTATCCAAAGCAATCAAGAAGAGTCCGCCCAGCTCCGGCGAAAGTTTCCAGTCAATATTTATAGTGCAATAAATAATGCCTTAACGCTGCATTTGAAAGTAATGGAGGCCAAACAAATCAGTTTTTGCTTAAAAGAAAGCGGATTGACTGTGATGCTGCACGAAAGTTATTTCGTGCAGCTGCTTGATAAATTGATCGAGTGGATCGTCAGTGAAAGCAAGCCAAAAACGTCCCTTGATGTTCGCATAGAGCAGCAGGATTCGGTGCGCATTGTTTTGAAATTTGAGTGCGAAGATGGTCTTTCAAGTGGAAAATCAAATACTATTGCGCCAGCTTCACTTTTTGATGCTGTGCCTGAACAGCTTGATCTATTTGTTTTTATTCAGAAATTGAAGCAATTGTGTGGATTTATGGTAAGGTTAAATCAAATTAGCGAAAACTGTTACGAATTGCAAATTGATCTAAATCAGCTTTCTGTATAGAGGGCTTAATAATAGCATTTAGTCTTTGAAAGAAAAGACCAAATACTTCGTTACTCTCGTTTTTGAAACAGTCGTTTACCTAAGTAAACTCCTTGGTTTCAATCCCGAAGCTTCGGGACGAAAGCCTAGTCTTTAGCCTTTTCTTATCAAAGCCTGAAAAGGAGCGTTTTCTTTTTGACACTATTTATTATTATCCTTCATCACTGCAAGATTTATTCCTAGGTACACAGCGCTATTTTTCCAAATATCGGAAATTATTTTTTTCTAAAACTTTTATAAGCATCACGTATTCTGTATGTTGATGCTTTTTCAAATCAATTGGCATAATTATTGATAAAAGCGCTTTGCCAATTAGATTCTATGAGAAATTATTTTATACTCCTTTTAATAGGTTCTACTTTTTTACTGTCATGTGCCAAAAGCGCTTTAGATATTGATGTGGGGAAGGTAAAAGTCATCAATTTGACTGATGCGCCTTATGCTGTTTTTGTCAATCCAGCCGGCGACAGTATGGCTTTTGAACGTTACGTTGGCATGTTGCCGCGCAACGCCCACATTATTGTCCCCTTGCGAGCTAACGAAGCCTACGAATTAAAAATTGGAGAAGTAAACACAGGCCGTTTGGATAAGTATGTACAAGTTTATACACTTATAAAAGATGAGCTGATTGATCTGAGTTTTTCAGGCCTTAACTGATAACGCTCGCCACAACATTCCTGTTTCCGCCATAATTTCTATACTTACAGAGGTAAATCCCTTGCCAGGTTCCCAGCGCAAGGTTGCCTAAAGCTATAAAACCCAAAAGCCATTCAATTGAAATAATTCCTATATTTGGAGGGCAATCTGAAACTGACTGAGCAAATGAGAAATCTTCAATTCCTAGTTTGTGGTTAATAAAAAATGTAAATTTGCATCAACAACCTAATTATTAGCATGAACGAAAAAGAATTTTACATATATCTTGGCAACAGATTAACTGACAGGATTAGGATAAGATTCACTAAAGAAGGAGGGGTGATTTTAGATTTAGTAATCCAATATGAAACATTTGTTAATGAAAAATGGCATGCAATTGTTAGATATGATTGCGCTCATGGATTCTTTCATAGAGACATATTAAGGCCGAATGGAGAAAAAGAGAAAAAAGCTATTGAAATGCCTGACTTAAATACGGCCTTTGCCTTTGCAAGACAGGATATTGAAGATAAGTGGAAATGGTATAAAGAACAATTTATTAAAAAAATGAAGTAATGCGAAATGATGAAATAATTAAAAGAGATTTAGCTACAGGACTTGATTTTGTAGAAAACATACTTAAAAATCCAGAATTATTGGATGAAATTCCAAATGGTATTACCATTAGTTTTCTGGATAAAGCAATAACCAAGACGGAAACGACGGAAGAGCAAAAACTGAAGCGTAAATATGTTAAAGTAAAACGTGAATTTGAATTATTGTAATCAATGTTGCAGGAAAAATAAATTGTGCCTAGCCAGCCGCCACAGATCAAGTTGCACACGAAGATTAGTTCCCAATCTGAATAAAAACAAAATGAAATAATTCCTATATTTGGAGGGCAATTGAAATTGACTAACCAGATGAGAAATCCTGCGATAACATTGGCCTATGACTCCAACCGAAATGCCCCAGTGGTAAGCGGGAGTTTTGAGAAGGATTGCAGGCTGATTGTAAAGTAATTTTTAAGGCACGAAAGTTCTAAAGCAACGCAGATATTCACGCCCGCAAGGTTGAGAGATTTAAGGAATGTTGAAAATGTGGTTGTTCGTAAATTCCGGAGAACCACCGAAAAGGTTTTTTTTATATGAACGAAAGCCAAAATATAGAATTTAAACAAAGCTGGCACGACGACTACCTGAAATGGGTGTGTGGTTTTGCAAATGCCATAGGTGGCATCATTAGTTCACAGAACCTACATGGGCGCTCATATTCAGTTGCGTGTATATGACGATAAACTTTCAATATGGAATGAAGGAATTTTGCCTTTTGGGTTAACGTTGGAAGAATTGAAAGGAGAACATAACTCGCGTCCGCGTAACCCTAAAATCGCCAAAGCTTGTTTTATGGCCGGATATATTGATACATGGGGGCGGGGCACCTTAAAAATATACAATTCCTGTAAAGAACATGGACTTCCTGAACCTGCTATTCTTGAAAAGGATGGTGGTTTTATGGTTGCTCTTTATAAAACTGTACAAGTTACTGATGAAGGTGGTGCAATAGGTGGTCAAGTTGGTGGTCAAGTTGGTGGTCAAGTTGGTGGTCAAGTTGGTGGTCAAGTTGAAAGTTTAACAGAAAGACAAAAAGAAGTTCTGGAAATAATAATTACTAATCCTAAAATATCAAGAAAGCAATTAGCAGAAGAACTTAGGATAAATGAATCTGCTGTTCAGAAACATATTAACACATTAAAGAAGAAAGATTTTATTGAAAGAGATAGTGAAACTACGGGTCAGTGGACTATATTAGTTAGGATATGAAGTTTAGAGAGGCGAAATTAGAGCAAGTAACCCCATAAAATTCAAAAGCCTTCCAAATG
The DNA here is from genome assembly GCA_964578915.1 of uncultured Lentimicrobiaceae bacterium. Lineage (GTDB taxonomy): Bacteria > Bacteroidota > Bacteroidia > Bacteroidales > F082 > UBA5536. The sequence continues at coordinate 1,975 of CAZOEV010000216.1, read as the reverse complement.
AAATAATTCCTATATTTGGAGGGCAATTGAAATTGACTAGCCAAATGAGAAAGCTATAATTGGACATAGCGGACATAGCGTTCTATCTCACTTTCAAATCTTATTCACCCAATCACACTCACCACAATATTCCTACTTCCGCCATAATTCCGATACTCACACAAGTAAATTCCTTGCCAGGTTCCTAAGGCAAGTTTGCCGTTTATAATAGGTATTGTCAGGCTAATTCCCGTTAGCGCTGTTTTGATATGCGCCGGCATATCGTCAGCGCCTTCCATAATATGTTTAAAATAAGGCGCGTTTTCTGGCGCAACCTGATCAAAAAACTTTTCCATATCGTGGCGCACATCGGGGTCGGCATTTTCATTGATGAGCAATCCCGCTGAGCTATGCCGCATAAAAAGATGTAAAACTCCTTCGGCTGGCAATTTGCCCATAGCTTCAAGAATTTCGCTGGTTATTAAATGAAAGCCTCGTTTTTGAGCTTTTAGGGTAATGACTGTGTTTTTTACCATGGTTTTTTACATAAAAGGCTGAAAGAATTGCTTCTGCATTTCTTTCAGCCTGTTTATAAAATAGTTAAACGATTAGTCCTTTTATTCTGCCTTTGGTTTTATACCCACAATTTCTTCCAGCATATCTGTTGTCAGCGATTTAGGTCTTTCCAGCGGATAGAGCAAAGCCCTGTCCCAAACCAAATTAGCTGCTATACCAAAGGATCTTCCTATACCAAAAAGAACGGTATAAAAGTCGTATTCTGTCAAACCATAATGCCACTGAATAACGCCGGATTGCGCATCCACGTTAGGCCAAGGGTTTTTGGCTTTGCCTTGTTCTTGTAGGATTGGTGGCACCACTTTGTAAAGCAGGTCAACATATTTAAAGATTGGATCGTCGGGAATATGTTTCAGGCTAAACTCGCGCTGAATGGTGTAACGTGGGTCGGTTTTGCGCAATACGGCATGTCCAAAACCAGGAATTACCTGACCGCTATGCAGCGTGTCCCAAACGTACTGTTTCATTTCGCTTTCGGTAGGTGTTTCGCCGCCCATCTTATCCATCAAATCCTGCAACCAGCGCAGCACTTCCTGATTGGCTAATCCGTGAAGTGGGCCGGCCAGTCCGTTAATCATGGCGGAAGTTGATAAGTAAATATCAGATAATGAGCTACCTACCAGGTGAGCTGTATGTGCACTCACGTTACCACTTTCGTGGTCGGCGTGAATAATAAAGTGCATACGTGCAACATCATCATAAGGCTTTGCTTTGCCCATCATGTGGGCAAAATTGGCACCCAAATCGAGATCGGGATTGCCTACGATACGTTTTCCGTCGCGGTATAATTTGGCGTAAATGTAGGCTGCAATTTCAGGAAGTTTGGCCAGCAAATTCAACGAATCTTCATACATCGGCTCCCATAAATCCATTTTGCTGATACCTGCTTTGTATTTTTTTGCGAAGAAGGATTCGCGCGACATGGCGAGTATTGCAGAACTAAATATGGCCATTGGGTTGCCACAACAGGGCCACGCATCAATAACTTCGTAAACATAGCGCGGTAAAATGCGGCGTTTTGAGAATTCGTCGATTAAGTCGTCAACTTGATTTTTTGTGGGTAAATCACCTGTGTAGAGTAAGTAAATCAAGCCTTCTACATAAGGCATTTCAGCTCCTTTAGCTTTAGGAAGTTTCTCAAAAACTTCTTCCAGTGTATATCCTCTGTATCGAATTCCCTCTTTAGGATCAAGATAAGAAATGTCAGTAACCAGACATTTGATGCCACGCATTCCGCCCAAAATTTGTCCAATCGTAACTTTATCGACTACAAAATCACTGAACTCATCATGCAGTTTCTGCGTGCGTGGGCGGTGCTGGTTTATTTTTTCTCTTAAGACATCTTTTAGATTAGACATAGTGTTTTGGGTTTATTGTTTATTAATTATTTTTTGTTGAAGTCTCTCATTAATAGCATTAA
>CAZOEV010000215.1:0-5360 GCA_964578915.1 uncultured Lentimicrobiaceae bacterium | reverse complement strand
TCATGGCAAAACAACCATAACAGCGATGATTTTGCATGTGTTGCAAATTGCAGGCATCGACTGCGATTATATGGTTGGCGCTCAGCTTGAAGGTTTTGATGTAATGGTGCGTATTACCGAAAAAGCACCCTGGATGATTTTGGAAGGCGACGAGTACCTGACTTCACCGATTGATCGTGTGCCAAAATTTTTACATTATCACCCGTATATTGCTGTAATTAGCGGCATTGGCTGGGATCACGTAAATGTGTTTCCCACTTTTGAAGCTTACTTAAATCAGTTTCGACTATTTATTCAATCTATTGAAAAGGAAGGTATCCTGATCTATAATCAAGCTGATCAGGAAGTTGAAAAACTTGCTGCACAAGCTAAAGTTGAGAAAATTGCTTATCACCAGCATAGCTCTCGAACTGAAGGAAGCAAAACCACCTTACTTGCTTCTACGGGTGAAAAAGTTCCTGTTGAGATTTTTGGAGCGCATAATATGCTTAACCTCAATGCTGCCAAAGAAGTTTGCCTACAAATGGGGGTAGATGCGACTATTTTCTATCAGGCTATCAGCAGCTTTAAAGGCGCTTCGCGGCGCTTGGAACTGCTTTTTGAAACACCTAAAACCATTGTTTACCGGGATTTTGCGCATGCGCCGTCTAAAGTGAAAGCGACCAGCCTTGCCTTGCGCGATCAATTTCCTGACCACCAGCTTTTGTTGTGTTTTGAACTGCATACTTTCAGCAGCCTGAGTGAGAATTTTATCGATCATTACAAAAACAGCCTTGATGCGGCTGATGAAGCCATAGTATTTTATGATCCACATGCTGTGGCGCTGAAACGCCTTCCAGAAATGAACGATGAACGTATTGTAGCAGCTTTTGGAAAGCCGAGACTTCATATTGCCCGCAGTAAAGAAGCGCTTATAGCTATATTGAAATACATTCAAAAGCGTCCGCTCGTAGCGACTTTTATGAGTTCGGGAAGTTTTAATGGCTTGACCAAAGAAGAGCTGGATGAGGTTTTTAAATAAAAAAATCAAAAAAGCCAGACTTGTTTTCCTCATGGATACTGACTTTTGAACGTCCCTTAGGACTTCAAAACGTCGGAAAGGTAAAACGAGAAAAACTTTTCAATATTTCCAATAGGTAGGAGTATAAGGCAAGGGTTCCAGCCTGAAACGAGAATAAATAGTTTTCTCGTACTTTGAAAAGCCCAAAGTACGCAAAGGCTTTTCGCAAAGGTTTGCTTACCCGCTTCTTTGAAAACGCAACAAATCCTGGCGAAAAAGTGGATTCTCCTCCGTCCGAATCCAAATGAGGTAGTCAAAAAAAGTCGTTCTACCTTAAATTTATTGTGAAACTGCTATGACAGCATTAAAAACGTTTACTTTTTTTAACCACCTCATTTTCGCCGGATTTCTATGCATTTCCAAATTCATCCCTCGACCGCTTCTCCTTTGCTATGGCTTGCGCGCTGATGCCGAATATATTTTTTGGAATGCTGAGCAAATTCTACTCCCTTATTCGACGGGACTTCGTTGAACTAACTTTTGAACGTCCGTCAGGAATTCAAAACGTTGTATAAGTTGGACGAGAATAAAAAAAGCCGGAACAAATTTTTGCTCCGGCTTTTAAGTTATTGTTTGTTATAAACTTAGCTATTCATCGAAATCAAGAACTCTTCGTTAGTGTCGGTATAGCGCATTTTATCTTTCAAAAATTCCATAGCTTCCAGCGGTGTCATATCTGCCAGGTGATTTCTAAGAACCCAGATGCGTTGCATAGCTTCTTTGTCGATCAGCAGGTCTTCGCGGCGGGTGCTTGACGAAACGATATCAATGGCAGGCCAGATGCGTTTGTTGGACAAACGCCTGTCGAGCTGCAGCTCCATATTTCCGGTGCCTTTAAACTCTTCAAAGATTACTTCGTCCATTTTTGAACCCGTATCAATCAGGGCAGTAGCTATAATTGTCAGCGATCCGCCATTTTCTATTTTACGTGCAGCACCAAAGAAACGTTTTGGTTTTTGGAGTGCATTGGCTTCAACACCACCGCTGAGTACTTTTCCTGAGGCGGGTGAAACGGTATTGTAAGCCCTGGCTAAACGGGTGATAGAATCGAGCAAAATCACGACATCATGGCCGCACTCGGTAAGACGTTTAGCTTTTTCGAGTACGATATTGGCAATCTTCACGTGTTTGTCGGCAGGCTCATCAAAGGTTGATGAAATCACTTCTGCGTTTACGCTGCGTGCCATATCTGTTACTTCTTCAGGGCGCTCGTCAATAAGCAAAATAATCAGGTAAGCTTCGGGGTGATTATTGGCAATTGCGTTAGCTACTTCTTTGAGCAACACTGTTTTACCTGTTTTCGGTTGCGCAACGATCAGTCCGCGTTGGCCTTTGCCAATCGGCGCAAACATATCCATAATACGGGTGGAGATGGTGCTGTCTTTGTGGCCGGTGAGATTATATTTCTCTTCAGGGAAAAGCGGTGTGAGGTAGTCGAATGGAATGCGGTCGCGCACTTCTTCAGGCGGACGGCCATTAATCATATCCACTTTGATAAGTGGGAAATATTTTTCGCCTTCTTTTGGCGGACGAATACTTCCACCGATAGTGTCGCCAGTTTTCAGTCCAAAAAGTTTAATTTGTGACTGCGAAACGTAAATATCGTCGGGCGAGTTGAGGTAATTATAATCTGACGAACGCATGAAACCGTAACCATCAGGCATAATTTCCAATACACCCTCTGCATCTACAATACCGTCAAACTCAAAGCGAAACTCATCTCTTTTTGGTTTTTGGGTTTCACGTTGTAGTTCTTTTCGCTCACGGGGATTTTGTAATTCTTTTTTTGGAGCAAAGTCTTTTTGAGGCTTGGTAAACTCTTTGTCGAAGCTATCAGCCTTGCTTGAATACTCTTTTTCAGAAGGATTTTTATCTTTTTCAGATGCAATGCTTTCGTCCTGAAGTGGCGTAAGGTTAGGTTTTGGCTTGATAATGCGTGGCCTTTTTTGCTCTGTTTTATCTGACGCGGGCTGGCCGTTGTCGTCACTTTTTTCAGTCGGAGGTGATTTTACAAGTATTTTGGTTTTTTCTGGCTCAGAGCTATCTGCTTTGGGTGTATTTTCTGCTTCAGGCTGTTTTGAAACAGGTTTTTCTGCTTTTTCAAGCTTCAAAACTTTTTCAGGCTTATTTTCTTGCTCTACTTTTTCTACTTTTTCGGCCTTCTCTACCTTTTCTGCTTTCTTTTCAGGAACTACAGCAAGTTTATTCTCTACTTTTTCGGCTGGTTTAGTTGCTTTAGTCTTACGAGCTTTGGGTTTTTTAGCATCGGGTTTTTTAGCATCGGGTTTGGCGGCTGCTTTAGTTTCAGTGTTTTCCTTGCTGGGAGCCGCTTTTTCTTTAGCGGGGACTTTGGAAGGGTCTAATGCCTGCTGATCTAAAATCCTGTAAATCAGGTCTTGTTTGAGTAGTTTTTCAACTTTAGGAATTTCCAATTCTTTAGCGATCTCTCTTAATTCCCCAACAAGCTTATTGTTAAGCTCAATAATGTCGTACATTGGAATAGATTTTAATTCTTTAAATAAATAGTGTGTTGATATTATTTTAGATGATTTCAGAGGCGAAAACGAAAATTCTTCCTAAGAAGCCAAAATAATAAATGAAGCGTTTGGGATTTCTCTTTTAAGCGATGCAAATATAAAAAAGATTATGTAATGCACCGTGTTTTTTTGAAAAAATTATTCATTAATGCCTCAATTGCAACTTTTACAGCATGGATTCTATATCTTTGCGGTCGCAATTTTAAAAAATTCCTCAAATGATTCAAAGAATTCAGTCAGTTTTTTTGTTCTTGGCTACTATCACAAGTGGTTTGCTATTTTTGTTTCCTATCGCTTGGTTCAAGGATTTTACCGTGAAATTATATGTTACCCATGTTCAAGATTTTGTCCCAGGAAGCGAAATGATTTTTAGTGAGTTCAAACTTTTGCCCTTATCAATTTTGGCAGCAATTGTAGTGGTTTTACCACTTTTGATAATTTTTATGTATAAAAATCTAAATGGTCAATTGCGGCTAATTCGTTTGAGTATTTTGTTTAACCTGGTGCTGATTGGCTTGATATTTTTCTATTATATAGCTCAAATTCAGCTGGCAACGGCTTCGGAAGCCGCTTACGACAAAGGAATATTTTTACCACTTATCGCTTTGGTATTCTTGTTTTTAGCCCTAAGAGGCGTGCGAAAGGATATCAAAATTATTCGTTCGGCTGATCGCTTGCGATAGGAAAACTGTCGCGATCAATTTCCATTATTTCCAGGTTTTCGATGCGGCTGGCATTGATATCGAATCTCACGAAAGTGATTTTCTTGTGAAAACCATGTCTGCCTGCAGCGCCTGGATTGATGTGCAAAACGTTTAAAGCGGGATCGTGTATAACTTTGGTGATATGCGAATGTCCGCAAATAAATAGCTGTGGCCTATCGCGCTGAAGCGCATTTTTAACGCCTTTGGCATAGCGGCCGGGATAGCCGCCAATGTGAATGATAAAAACCTTAACATCTTCAACCATAAATAGTTGTCGTTCAGGTACCATCGTTCTGATGCGGGCGCTGTCGATATTTCCGCTTACGGCTTTCAATGGCTTAAAGGCTTCCAAAGCCAGCAGCACTTCTTCGTTTCCGATATCGCCGGCATGCCAAATCTCATCGCATTTTGCAAAAAAATCGAACACCCGCGGATGAAGGTATCCATGGGTATCCGATAAAAGTCCGATTTTCGTCATTGGCTTACTTTAGCTTGTAGGAGATGCCAATGCTCAGCACTTCTTTAAACTGTGTTCTGGGACCGGTATTGCCGTCTTTGTCGGTAATCATAATATCGTCATCATATATAAGGTGTGCCGTAATATTGGTACTCAACCAGCTGTTCACCTTCAATGTGATCAGGTTTTGCCAATCCACGTCAATATTTTGCGGGTTTTTTAGGTAGTCAGAGAAGAGCTCTAATTTAGAGTCGAAGGAAACATTCTCAACTATAGGAATAGATAATTTGGCAATAAGTTTGGCACCCAATTCAAAACGGGAATTTTTGCCGTCTTTCACTTTAACATACTGACCACCAATAGAATCAAAAGCTGCGGGATCAACGCCATATTTTCCAGCATCTGCCAAAGCCTGATCGCTAACAATCGTTACGCGAGCAGTAAGAGGGGCGAAGTTGATCGAAAAATATTTGTTTGGAACATACTGCATACCAAGACCTAAGGTGAAGTAGCCAGGCGACATCAAACCTGAAATGGGCGTGCTGGAGTCTTTTTTGTAGTCAAAGCCATCGGCAAATTGAGTTTTGAATGAAAACTCCAAA
>CAZOEV010000214.1:0-5378 GCA_964578915.1 uncultured Lentimicrobiaceae bacterium | reverse complement strand
GAAATCGAATCTGGATTTAAGTCAATTGTATCATCCTTTTCAAAAACATCACTATATCGCCTCTTCACTTCATCAAATAAAGTAACAATCCTCTTTTTAATTTCTTTTTTATCTTCCCGAACTCCTGCTCTAAATGACACCTCTTCTTCAAAACCAGTGTATTGCTCGTCATATATTTTACAGAATAATAAGTTAATTATCTGTTTTGCACGGTTTCTTGTGGAAGTATCTTGTTTTGCCATATTACCGTACAAGTAATTATTAATTACTTTAAAATGTACTTTCAGGTTTTTTGCTGGCTTTAGGTCTTTTCTTTTGTACTTACCAATGTCCTCAATTCTCTGACCTTTTTTAGGAATATTCGGTATTTCTAGATAAACTAAATCTCCATCAATTTTAGCTTTCTCAAGATTAATTTGCTCTTTGCCATTAAACCAAACACCCCACTTAACAGTACTACACATATCCATGTATAGCTTTAATTGTTCTAAGCCATCTTTTCTAGATTCCTTTTTACATTCAACAATTCCAACTAAATCACTTTCAGCTCTGCTATTACTGTTAAAAATACCAATATCAATAGGATATTCCTTTACTTCATCGGATGGGGTTTTTCTTACAAAATATTGTGGTCTTGTCTGAATCTGAAGTTTATCATACTCGTATTCTTCCACTAACTTTTGAGAAAAAACTTGTGTAGCTTCAATTTCTTCTGGGGTAGCTTTAATAGTTTGTCCTGAAATATAATCAGTTATATAACCATCTTTAATTTTGGTCCCAGAGATGTAATCAACTATTGTTTCTTCTACTTTATTTTCTTTAGTCATATTTTAAAATTCTTACAAAAATTCATCAAGTTTGCACTATCGTTCCATTTTTCCAGCCTTGCATACAACGATTGGCTAACAACCAATTGGCTGTTATTTCTGCTTTGTCTATGCGTCATGCTTCTATGTTAATGCGTTCTTAATTAGCTATATAGCTAATTTTGCATACCAAAGCACAAAAAATAAACACTGTTATAGTTGTTAAAGCCTGCAGCATGATGGAGGCTGTTTTTAATTTAGCCATAAAGGTAGAAAAAAATTCTTTTTAATCTGACTTTCCTGCCATGATTTGAATTAAAAACTAAAATTCAGTATGGCCACTTCCATCGAGGGTAAAAGCCGCGCCAAATCTCAAATAATCTATTAAGTCAAGGCTACAACCCATCTATTCTTTCGCTTACATTCGTTCACGAATTTTTCTTTTAGCCAATTTAGCTCTTCGTTATCAATGCTTTCAATAAGCATAATACATTTCTTAAAGTCCCCTAAATTCCTATTGATTTCAGCAATCATTATTCTTCGGTTTGTCTTTGATTCGTCTAGGAGTTTGAGTAGGTTTTTAACATTTTCTTTCCAGCGCATTTCATCCTTTTCATCCATAAAAATATTTTCGCCTCTTCTCAATCTGTCATTGTATGACCACCATATTCGCTCTCTTATGAATAATTCGTCATCATTGGTTTCAGCAAGATGATTATTAAGTGCTTCAAAGTAGTCGTCCAATTCTAAAAACTCAGCGGTATTAGCCTCCTGCCACTTTGAGTTTTCATTGTCTCCCCATTCTTGTGTTCCGATTTCTTTTAATTTGCTCAACCAAAAAATCGTGTTACAGCTTTTGCATTTTGTAAGATCAGTGTATTCGGGAAGCATTGGTGCAATCCGCTTTCCGTCGGAGAATACTTGTGCGCCAATAGTATTTCCGCTGCTTAAACTTCCGTTTGAAAGAAGATTGCCGCATTTTGGGCATTGGTAAATATAATTTGGTCCTGGCAACATAGTTGTTTGGTTTGAAAGGTATATGTTCAATTTAACGTTCTATGACTATGTTTTATTTGCCTTAATTGTGATGCGGGTATGATTTATCAGTTTGATATCATCAAACGCCCATTTTCGGCTAATCCTTTGAGAGATGAAATATTAATCTGAGCTCTTTAATTATAATAGAACTCAGGTTATTAAAGTAACTCCTGGCTTTTTTTTGGAGCAAATCATAGGCCGAACTTTGGTTGAAAATGTTTATGCGTCAGTGAAATTGGATATTCAAAACAAGAATTTTCCCCAATCACTTCATTAAACTATAGGCTGTATTGCAAATAGTTATTCTGTGATCGGTTTTATTTCGTTGTTTTTCCTCCCATATCTGTAAACACGCTGTCAATTGGTTCCCAAAGTTCTATCTTGTTTCCTTCCGCGTCCATTATGTGCACAAACTTTCCATAATCAAATGTTTCAATGCTATCAACAATGGTTACTCCGTTTTCTTTTAATTTGTTGACCAGTCCTTCTATGTTTTGAACCCTGTAATTTATCATAAATTCTTTTTTTGAAGGAGCAAAGTAATCACTGCCTTGCTTAAAAGGACTCCATTGAAGATAGTTTATTTCATCAGGTCGGTTTGCGTTTCTAAATTCAAAACTTGAACCCCATTGGTTTACTTCAAGTCCCAAATTTTTAGAATACCACTCTTTTGTTTTCTCAGGGTTTTCTGAGAAAAAGAAAATCCCCCCGATTCCAGTCACTTTGGGTGTTGTGTCTGCTGTTGCAGGCGTGTGGGCTGTTTCCTTTTTTTTATCTGCCATAGTATTTGATTCGTTTGTAGCCTGATTGCAACTCATGTTAGTAGTTACTAATAGGACTATTATTAAAAGTTTTTTCATTCGAACGGAATTATATGATTAAGGCAAATATACTATTTTTAAGCGCAGCATTAATTCGATTCTGTTGAATTAGGGTATTGCTATACATGCTGCAAACAATTGTGTAACAACAAAGTCAGTGTTGTTTGTATTTTATCGAAGCTCCGAATATCATTGACAAGGATTTTTTTGGGACGCAACTTTTATTTTACCTCCTGCATCTTCTTAACCTGTTTTAAAAGTATTTTTTTGGGTGTGAAGGGAAGCATAGCCATCATCATTTTTAGAGCAAAAGGCACACCAGAAATAACATCGAGTTTTCCGGCCATCATGCCATTATAGCCATCTTCAGCAACAGCACGCGCACTGGCTGTGTTCTTAAACATGTCGGTTTTGTCCATGCCAGAAACTTTTCCGAATTGTGTTTCTGTTGCACCTGGCATTAAGTTGGTCACGCTAATATTTGTGTCGCGCAATTCCTCTGCAATGGCATTGCTAAAGAAAGTTACATAGGCTTTTGTAGCGTAATATACCGCTTGCAAAGGGCCAGGCATAAGGCTTGCTGTGGATGAAACATTAAGAATTTTTCCTTCGTTTCTTTTCACGAAATCTTGTAAGAAGTAATGCGTCAAAGCGGTCAATGCGCTGATATTGAGATTTATCATAGCCAAATCATCTGCTAAGGCCCTTTCATTGAATTTACCCAAACCTCCAAAGCCGGCATTATTGATTAAATAATCTACTTTAAGGCCGGCGTTTTGAACCTGATCGTATATTTCTTTGGGAGCAGTTGGTTTTGTTAGGTCTTTTTGAATCACAAAAACATTGATTTTATAGCTTTCTTCCAGCTCCTTTTTTAATTCATTCAATTTGCTTTCGCTCCTTGCTACTATTATTAAATCGCCGCCTTTTTCTGCGTGAATATGAGCAATTTCTTTTCCAATTCCGCTGCTGGCTCCTGTAATTAATGCTGTTCTTTTCATTGTTGTTAGTTTATTAGTGAGTACTTACTTTTTGTTTAGGTTAAATTTTTTTAAACTGCGTATTTATTGATTAAAAACTGTTTGAATTGATTTTGGTTGTTAAAATTCCCTTTAAGTATTTCGATTGAAATAGCATCTAAAATTTGACTTAAAAGCTGTGCTTCCAATGGAGGATTTTCATAATTCAGTTCGGCAAAAGCCCAAGTCAACTTATCAACTAAAGGCTTCATTTTTTGTGGGTTATTGTATTCTTCTTCCCATTTAAGCTTAAATTGAAGTTTCCAAAAATCGTACTCTGTTTTGTTGATTGAAAAAGGGAGTTCTATCGTTTTTCTAATAACTGATTTTGGCTCGTTTTGCTCCAAAATATTAAAAAATAAAAGTCCCGCTTTTTCTTCTGCATTTTCCAATATGGCACTCAAAAGTCCCTTTTTATTGTTGAAATGTCTAAAAATCAGGCCTTCCGAAACGCCGGCATTTTTCGCTATTTTGTTTGTAGAAGTAGCACTAACTCCTTCATTGGCAAACAATTCTAAAGCGCTCTTTAATATTTTTTCTTTTTTATCAGTCATTTAGTAGTGAGTAATCACTTGCAAAAGTATAGTTTTTTTTGATACAAGTGCAATTTTTATTGAAACGAATCGGTATCAATAAATGATTATCATTAAGCTTATTTTGTGCCTCACGAATTATCGCACACACAAAAAGTAAACAAGATTGATTGTAAGCCTTATCCTTATTGATTTTCAATAGACAATTTAATCGTGCTTTTCTTAGCACATAAGATTTGATTTGACTCGGCTATTTGGTATTTTTGTAAAAAAATCAGGAATTATTTATTTGCAACTTCTTAGATTTAAAGCTTTTCACTATGCATATAGAACAAATCCGATCGCTATTTCCAGTCACAAAAGAAGCTGTTTACCTTAACAGTGCCTCGCAAGCGCCGCTAAACACCTTGGTGAACGCGAGACTTCAGGCCAGTTTAAAAACTGAATTAAATCCTGTTGGCAAAAAAGCGTTTCATCGGGAAAGCATTCGTGTTTTGTTAGCAAAGCTCTTGGGTGGCAAGCCAGAAGAATATGCTTTAGTTACCAGCACCGGCGTGGGAATGGGCATCGTGGCGCAAGGCCTGAATCTAAAAAAAGGAGACAATATCGTACTTCCTGAACGCGAGCACTGGAACAACAGCTTTCCCTGGTTACAGCTCGAAAAGCAGGGAGTTGAAGTTCGTTTTGCAAAAATTAATAACGATAATAGCATTGACCCTGAGGAAATTGGAAAGCTTATCGATAATAAGACACGTGTTGTAACAATAGCTGCGGTGCGATTCAACAGTGGTTTCAGACCAAATCTAGCGTCAATTGGAAAAATGGCTCATGAAAAAGGCGCTTTATTTGTGGTTGATGTGGCACAAGCCGCCGGCATGATTCCCATTGATATTGAAAAGGATCAGATTGATGTAATGTCGGGCTGCGGTTTCAAATGGTTACTTGGTATGCACGGAACGGGATTTTTGTATGTCAGCAAAAAAGCCGCGAAACTGATCGATCCGGTATTGCCGGGAATGTTCGCTGCTGAATCACAACATGATAAGCTTGCTTATTTTGAAGACGCCAGAAAGTATGAGACAGGCACAATTGCCTATTCCCTCTTTGATGCCTGGACTGCCGGACTCGAATTATTACTGGAAATTGGCATTGAAAACATTT
>CAZOEV010000213.1:0-5386 GCA_964578915.1 uncultured Lentimicrobiaceae bacterium | reverse complement strand
TTACCGTGTGCTGGTAGGTATGATAAAAAAACTTGGGTTTGAAATGGTAACGGAGGTAGCTTTTGGTGCCGATATGGTAGCAGTGGCCTATAAAAACCTCTACCGCCAAAACAATCCTAAAGGAATCATTTCATCAGATTGTCCGGCTATCGTGTATTATGTGGAGCATTATCTGCCAGAGCTGGTTGACAATCTGGCGCCTCTGGTTTCGCCTATGGTAGCACAATCGCGTTTTCTGAAAAAGAAATATGGCGAGAAGCTTCAGGTGGTGTTTATTGGTCCTTGTGTGGCCAAAAAAGCCGAATCAGACGAAATCGACTTTGCCCTCACCTTTACTGAATTGCGCGAACTGCTTCAGCAGCAGCAAATCAAAGCTGACGAAAGCCTGGCACGCGATTTTGATCCGCCTCATGCCGGCAAAGGTGCAATTTTTCCTGTGAGCCACGGCCTGCTACAAAACATGGATATAGAAGCCGATATTACCAAAGGCGATGTGTTGGTAGCTGAAGGCCGTGTCAATGTAAAGGAAGCATTAAACGAATTTTCACAGGGCGCACTTAACGCGCGTCACTTGGAGCTACTTTGCTGCGAAGGCTGTATTATGGGACCCGGCATGAGCGAAGAAGGCAAAAAATACCTGCGCCGGTCGTGCATCTCTAATTATGTAGCCCATAAGTTCGAAAACTTTGATCAAGCGCAATGGGAAGCTGATATGAAATTAGCCGAAACCATTGACCTGAGCAATAGCTTTGAGCAAATGGATCGGCGCACCAATATCCCCTCATCAGCGGCCATCGCCGAAGTGCTGAAAAGCATGGGAAAAAATGAACCCAGCGATTACCTCGACTGCGGTGCTTGCGGCTACGACACCTGTGTAGAACATTCAATTGCCATTGTGCAAGGACTGGCAGAAACAGAAATGTGTCTGCCTTATACCATCGAAAAGTTGCATCAGTCTATTGAAAAAGTCAATCTATCTAATGAAGAACTTGCCACCGCACGTGAAGCGCTCAAACAGTCGGAAAAGCTAGCCCACATGGGACAACTTTCGGCTGGCATTGCGCACGAGCTCAATAATCCGCTGGGTGTAATCACCATGTACAGCAATCTTTTACTTGATGATACGATAGACGAGACTACACGCAAGGACCTGCAATTGATTGTGGAACAAACCGAGCGCTGTCGAAAAATTGTTGGCGGTTTGCTAAACTTTGCACGCAAAAACCAAGTGCGCCTGCAAGAAACTGATCTCGAACAATTTGTAAGCCGCAGCATCCAAAGCATCATTCGGCCTGAAAATGTCAAAGTAGAATTAAATGTAAACATGAATGATCCGTTTGTATTTTTGGATTGCGACCAAATGATGCAAGTGCTTACTAATCTCGAAAAAAATGCCGTAGAAGCTATGCCCAACGGTGGCAAACTCACTATTTCGCTTGCCGATAAAAGTGATGATGTAAGCATTGCCATAAGCGATAGCGGCACCGGCATCTCTAAAGAGAATATGGAAAAATTATTCACCCCATTCTTTACAACAAAAGAAGTGGGAAAAGGCACTGGGCTCGGACTGCCGCTGTGCTATGGCATCGTGAAGATGCACAAAGGAAAAATTGATGTTACATCAAATAGTGATCCTGAAAAAGGACCACTGGGCACGACCTTTACTATTCGTTTGCCCCGCAACCCGTAATAAAGACCAAAAAAAATATAACAATGAGCAACGAAAAAAAATTGATTTTAATCGCTGATGACGATGCCGATTACTTGTTTCAGATGGAATCTATGGTAAAAAACCTGGGTTTTCGGGTTAAGACAGCCGAAAGCCAGGCCGAAGCCGAAAAAGTACTTGAAACGATAAAACCTGATCTGGCCATTTTCGATTTGATGATGGAGCAAGAAGACAGCGGCTTTATTCTTTCGTACAAAGCCAAGCGAAAATACCCTACAATGCCTATCATTATTGCTTCTGCTGCTACTGCCGAAACTGGCTTCACCTTCGATTTGTACAACGAAAACGACCGCAACTGGATCAAAGCCGATTTATACCTTGAAAAAGGTATCCGCAGTGACCAACTTCACCGCGAAATCAATAAACTTCTACGTCTGTAAATCGGGTTTTTTTAACCCACACGAAATTTCCCAATTATGGCTACACTAAATGTACTTGTGGTTGATGACGAGCCGGGTATCCGCTCGGGCATCAACCGCATTTTAGGCAATTATACCGTTGGCTATCCATTTATGGATGAAGACTTTGACTTTCATCTGATTGATGCCGGCACGGGCGAAGATGCCATTGATGTGCTTAACAGCCAGCCTGTTGATGTGGTTTTGCTGGACAATAAACTTCCCGGCATGGATGGCATCGAAGTGCTCGAATACATCAAAAAACAAAATTTTGATGTGGCCGTGATGATGATTACCTCCTACGCCTCACTCGATTTGGCCATAAAAGCCACCCGCAACGGGGCGCATAACTTTATGCCCAAGCCTTTTACGCCGCAGGAATTGCGCGCCTCCATCGATAATGTGGCCAAGCATCTTTTCTTGAAACGTATGACCAAAAAGATGCAGGCCGAAGGAAAACAAATCCGTTTTCAGTTTTTATCCGTGCTTTCGCACGAACTCAAATCGCCCATCAACGCTGTGGAAGGCTACCTGAAAATGATGCAGGAAAAGCAGTTTGGCGACAAAGTAGAAGACTACGACCGCATGATAGACCGATCGCTGACCCGCCTCAAAGGGATGCGCAACCTCATCATGGATTTGCTTGACCTTACCAAGATTGAATCGGGAAAAAAAGAACGCCGCATGCGCGATGTGAACTTGGCCGAAATCGCCAAAATGGCCATGGACACCATGGAACCTTATGCCATACAACGCTCCGTAAAAATTAACCTAGACGTAAGTGGCGATCCGCAGCTGCTGGCCGATCCTGATGAAATGGAAATTATTTTTAATAATTTGATTTCCAATGCTGTAAAATACAATAAAGATGGTGGCTCTGTTGATGTGTGCCTGTGTAATCAAGGCACTAATTTCGAGATTCGTGTCTCAGATACTGGCATTGGCATGAGCGAGGAAGATTGTCAGAAAATATTCCATGATTTTGTGCGCATCAAAAACAGCAAAACGAAGGAAATTACGGGCAGCGGACTTGGACTTTCCATTACCAAAACAATGGTAGAACAATACAATGGCACCATAAAAGTTGAGAGCAAACCCGATGTAGGGACAACATTCAGCCTATCTTTGCCACGACTTTAATGACTAAAATTTTCCTACTATGAAATTCACTCCCGAACAATATAAAATTGCGGATGCGCCCATGCAGCCCTTTCTTGATGATGAGGAAATATGGGGGTTTCTGAACAATGCTGAAACCACACCGGAAAAGGTTAAGGCTATCGTTGAAAAATCACTTAATAAAAATCGCCTCAATCTGGAGGAAACGGCCATTTTGGTGCAGGCCACAGACCCCGAATCCATTGAAATAATTAAAAATGCCGCCCGCGAACTCAAAGAAAAAGTTTACGGAAAACGTATCGTTTTATTTGCACCACTTTATGTGGGAAATTATTGCTCCAACAACTGTCGTTATTGTGGTTTCAAGGCTTCTAATAAAAGTGCCATCCGCAAAACTTTAACAAAAGAAGAACTAATAGATAACGTGAAAGCCCTAGAAGAACATGGCCAAAAACGCTTGATTTTAGTTTATGGAGAACACCGCACCTATTCACCTGAGTTTATTGCCGACACCGTGCGCACCGTTTATGGTGTAAAACAAGGCCATGGTGAAATACGCCGCGTAAATATTAATGCCGCACCTTTCGATATCGAAGGTTTTAAAACCATTCACGAAGCAGCCATCGGCACTTACCAGGTTTTTCAAGAAACCTACCACCATCCCACTTATGGCATCGTGCATCCTTCGGGTAAAAAAGCGGATTATGACTGGCGGCTCACTGCACTGGATCGCGCTATGGAAGCCGGAATCGATGATGTAGGTATTGGCGCTTTGTTTGGCTTATACGACTGGCGCTTTGAGCTGCTGGCGCTGCTGCGCCACGTAAACCACTTGGAAGCCTGCTATAATGTTGGCCCACATACCATTTCATTCCCCCGCATCCAGGACGCTGATGAGTATGATTTAGATGATAAATTCCATTTAACTGACGCTGAATTTACACGCCTTGTTGCCATTCTGCGCTTGGCGGTGCCTTATACAGGATTGATTTTAACAGCCCGCGAATCGCAGAAAATCCGTAAGGAAGTGCTTGCCTTTGGTTGCTCACAAATTGATGCCGGCACCAAACTCGAAATTGGTGCTTATGGTGAAAACCCTGAAGTAGATCAGAACCTGCACAAAGAGCAGTTTAAAATCAACGACGACCGCACATTGAATGATGTGATCGACGAACTGCTGGAGGCCGATTATTTGCCTTCATTCTGCACAGCTTGTTACCGCAAAGGCCGTACAGGTGAGCACTTTATGGAATTTAGTGTGCCCGGATTTATCAAAAAATTCTGTACGCCCAACGCCATGCTTACTCTGGCCGAATATATTATGGATTATGCCAGCGAAGAAACAGCGAAAAAAGGCTGGAAAGTGATTGACCGCAATATGGCAAGCCTGGGCGATGAACGCTATATCAAGGAAGTGCAATTGCGCATCAATCGCATCAAGCAAGGTGAGCGCGACTTATATTTCTAAAATACCCCACCTACTATGGCAAAAGGAAAAGACCTCAAACCACATATCGGTATTTTTGGGCGGCGCAACAATGGCAAAAGCTCCATCATCAACCTGATTACCAATCAGGAAGTCGCCATTGTATCTGATTTGCCCGGCACCACAACCGATCCAGTAAAAAGATCCATAGAGATTTTCGGCATTGGGCCAGCTATCATTGTTGATACCGCTGGAATTGACGATACAGGAGATTTGGGCGAAAAAAGGGTTAAAAAAACCTACGACGCTATCAAAACCATAGACTGTGCAATCTTAGTGATTACTCAGAAGGAGTTTGGTTTTTTTGAAAAAGAACTGATCAAGCAGTTTCGCGATTATAGCATTCCCTATTTTATAGTGCATAACAAGGCCGATATTATGCCGTTGGATGCGTTGACAATAGAAAAAATCAAAGACTTTAGCAAAGCTGAAGTACTTGATTTCAGCGTGTTAGGAAAAGCTAATGCGGATGAATTAATCGCCCTTCTCAAAACAACCATCCCCGAAACTACCTACCAAAAACCATCGCTGCTGGGTGGCGTGATAAAACCCAATGGTGTAGTTCTATTGGTAACGCCCATCGACTCGGAAGCGCCCGACGGACGTATGATTTTGCCACAGATGCAGGCCATCCGCGACATCCTCGACAACAAT
>CAZOEV010000212.1:0-5391 GCA_964578915.1 uncultured Lentimicrobiaceae bacterium | reverse complement strand
AGAACCGAACGTATGCGGGCATGTGTATATTGAATGAAAGGCCCTGTGTTACCATTAAAATCGATGCTTTCGGCGGGATTAAAAAGCATCGTCTTTTTGGGATCTACTCGCAACATAAAATACTTTAAAGCGCCCAAACCTATCATATTATATAACTGATTGGCATCTTCGGGTGATAAGCCGTCCGTTTTCCCAAGTTCTTCCGAAGTGGCTTTGGCTGTATTCACCATCTCATCCATCAGGTCATCGGCATCCACAACGGTTCCCTCGCGCGATTTCATCTTGCCTTCGGGCAGTTCGACCATGCCGTAAGACAGGTGTTCCATATAATTGGCCCAGTCGCGTCCAAGCTTCTTCAACACCAGTTTTAGCACATCGAAATGGTAATTTTGCTCATTACCCACCACGTAAATTAGTCGCTGCGGCTTAAATTCATCGGCACGTAGCTGGGCCGTTCCCAAATCTTGTGTCATATAAACCGAAGTGCCATCTGCACGCAGCAACAGCTTTTCGTCAAGACCTTGGTCAGTTAAATCACACCACACAGAGCCATCTTCTTTGCGATAAAAAACACCTTTATCGAGTCCTTCGAGTACCAATTTTTTTCCCAATAAAAAGGTCTCAGATTCGTGGTAGATTTTCTCGAAAGCAACTCCAAGGCGCTCGTAAGTGACATCAAAACCATCATAAACCCAGCCATTCATCTTTGTCCAAAGGGCTTTTACCTTTGGTTCATCAGCTTCCCAGTCGCGCAACATCTGCTGGGCTTCAAGCATCAGTGAAGCTTTTTTCGGTGCTTCGTCAGCTGGCATACCAGAAGCAATCATTGTTGCTATTTCCTTTTTGTATTCCTGATCAAAACGCACATACATCTCCCCTACCAGCTTGTCCCCTTTGATGTCTGCAGTTGGTGTTCGACCTATGCCCCATTTCTGCCAAGCCAACATGCTTTTGCATATATGAATCCCGCGATCATTTACCAAATTAACACGTACCACATGCTGACCTGATGCTTTCAATATTTCGGCCACACTCCAGCCGAGCAAATTATTTCGGATATGACCCAAATGAAGCGGTTTATTCGTGTTGGGCGATGAATATTCTATGACCAATGGGGCTGTATCAGTAGCTTTCACGCGTCCAAAATCTGTTTGAAGCCTTTGTGCGTAAAAGAAATCAAGCCAATACTGGTCGTCAATCACCAAATTCAAAAAACCTTTAATAACATTAAATGAAACAACAAGCGGGCATTCCAGTTGCAAGGCGTCGCCGAGTTCGTTGGCCAGCTGTTCAGGCTTTTTGCCCACCAGTTTCAGAAAAGGAAAAACAACCAAGGTTAGGTCTCCCTCAAATTCTGCTCGGGTTTTTTGAAAACTTAAAACATCTGCTTTCAAATCAAGCTGATAGCTTTTACTAAATATATTAATCAAGGCTTCTTTTAAAAGATTCTCTAGCATAGTTTATTTTTTTTGGGAGTGCAAAGTTAAACAAATTGAAAGCCATTACCATTTCCAATCATTAGACACGCCTGTTTCTGCATTAAAATTAAATTCAAATTCGGGAGCTACAAATACATTTAACCCTAAACCCTCAATTAGCTGTTTATTGTGTTAAACTTTTAACAATTATAAAACATTAATTTATAGTGTTTTAAAATATATTATAAAAAATAACCAGTGCTTGATGTACGTTTTTAAAACAATTTCAACTAAATTTGTTACTCTAATTCGAAAATGTTAACCAACAAAATTGTTTTTATGAAAAAAAATGTGATCATAATCGGCGCTGCCGGAAGAGATTTTCACAACTTTAACACCTATTATCGGGGTAACGAACTGTATAATGTAGTTGCTTTTACAGCGGCACAAATCCCTGATATTGATGGACGTAAGTATCCAAAAGAACTCGCTGGAGACCTCTATCCAAAAGGCATCCCTATTTATTTAGAAGAAGAACTTCCCAGATTAATTAAAGATTTAAAAGTTGACGATTGCGTATTTTCATACAGCGACGTTCCGTACAACCGGGTGATGGGTGTGAGTGCCATTGTGAATGCCGCCGGGGCAAACTTTATACTTCTCGGCCCAGCTGATACCATGGTAAAAAGCACTAAACCAGTTATTGCAGTTGGCGCTGTTAGAACGGGCTGTGGCAAAAGCCAGACCTCACGCAAAGTAATTGAATACCTTATGGCCAAAGGTTTGAAGGTGGTAGCAATTCGGCATCCTATGCCTTATGGCGATCTTGTTGAGCAAAAAGTTCAGCGTTTTGCCACTGTTGAAGACCTTGCCAAGCACAAATGTACCGTTGAAGAAATGGAAGAATACGAACCACATGTGGTGCGTGGTAATGTGATTTATGCCGGAGTTGATTATGAAGCTATTGTGCGAGCAGCTGAAAACGATCCTGATGGTTGTGATGTCGTATTGTGGGATGGCGGAAACAATGACTTTCCATTTTACAAACCTGATTTGAATATCACTGTTGTTGACCCGCATCGTCCTGGCCACGAATTAAGCTATTATCCTGGCGAGGTGACCTTGCGCATGGCTGATGTTGTTGTGATCAACAAAATGGACAGCGCGGCACCCGAAGCCATTCAAACCGTTCGCGAAAATATCGCCAAAGTCAATCCCACAGCTGTTGTTATTGATGGCGCATCGCCAATTAAGGTTGATGATCCATCACTAATCAAAGGAAAGCGTGTTTTGGTTGTTGAAGATGGCCCAACGCTTACCCACGGTGAGATGAAAATTGGTGCTGGAACAATAGCTGCTCAAAAATTTGGCGCTGCTGAAATGGTTGATCCTCGACCTTTCTTGGTTGGCAACCTGGCAGAAACCTTCAAAATTTATCCAAATATTGGCACTTTGCTTCCTGCAATGGGGTATGGCAAGCAACAGCTCAAAGACCTTGAAGCCACTATCAATAAAACAGATTGCGATAGCGTTGTTATTGGCACACCAATTGATTTGAACCGTATCGTTAAAATCAAAAAGCCAAACACACGTGTTTATTACGACCTTCAGGAGATTGGATTTCCAACACTGGATGGTGTGCTTACCGAGTTTGTTGAAAAACACAAGCTAAAAAAATAATAGCTGAATAATTATTGGAGGCTTTCTTTTTTAGAGAGCCTCTTTTTTTTTGCCCTGTTTTGGGCAATACTTTATTGAAATGCCCAGCAAATTGAAGTGCTCAGCACTTAATTAACAAGTTTGTTATGAAAATTGTGAATATTTTTTTTCAGGGCTGCATCTTTAGTCATTTATTCAATTTATATTTGCATCCCGATGACAACATTATTTCAACACATGATGTTAAGGGCTCAAATAAACTTACAGAAACGTCAATTAAACGTTCCTAATGTTTATTTCAATAAAATATTTTTCATTAAAGACGGCATTAGCCGTCTTTTTTTTGTGCCTATTTATCTCGTATTTTCACACAACATAAAGTTTATCAATATTTTACATCCAGAATTCCAACAATCTAATCCTCATTAAATAAAAGCCGATGAAAAACCGAAGCCTTGTTTCTATCAATGATTATTCCAAGGAAGAAATCATAAAAATCCTGGATATGTCAGCCGATTTTGAGCAGACACCCCATCAAAACCTGCTCAAAGGACGTGTAATTGCCTCCTTGTTTTTTGAGCCTTCAACGCGCACACGCCTGAGCTTTGAAAGTGCCATTCAAAAAATAGGTGGTAATGTGGTGGGCTTCAGCAGCTCTGCTACTACCAGTGTGCAAAAAGGCGAATCACTTAAAGACACCATCCTTACCGTAAGTAATTACTCTGATTTAATAGTAATGCGGCATCCGGTAGAAGGCTCAGCAAGGTATTCAAGCGAAGTTTCTCCTGTTCCAATCATTAATGCCGGAGATGGTGCCAATCAACATCCAACACAGTGTTTACTCGACCTGTATTCCATCAGAAAAACCCAGGGAACACTTCAAAATCTGGAAGTTACCTTTGTAGGCGATCTTAAATATGGCCGTACTGTACACAGTCTGGTAATTGCACTTTGCCATTTCAACACCAAGTTTCATTTAGTTTCACCTGTCGAGTTAAAACTTCCCAGCGCCGTAAAACGCCACATCAAGGAAGCCAACCTGAATTATGAACAATACACCGATTTTTCAGAAGTTATTCCAAAATCCGACATTATTTATATGACACGCATCCAGCGTGAGCGTTTCCCCGATCCATTGGAATATGAAAAGGTGAAAAACGCTTATGTACTCGAAAATAAAATGCTCGACAATGCAAAAGATAACTGTCGCATTTTGCACCCGCTGCCACGCGTAAACGAAATTAATGTGGACGTGGACAGCAATCCCAAGGCTTACTATTTTGAGCAAGCGCTGAATGGCGTTTATGTTAGGCAAGCGCTTATAGCTACAATTCTCGGACTTAAATAATTCACCTGTAAAATCTAATAAAATGAGTATAAAACGTAAAGAATTAATTGTATCAGCCATCAGCAATGGCACTGTAATCGATCATATTCCGGCAGATAAAGTTTTTCAGGTGATCAGAATACTAGATCTTGAATTATCAACTAATGAAATCTATTTCGGGACAAACCTGGAAAGCAAGAAATACGGCAAAAAAGGCATCATAAAGATAAGTCAGAAGTATTTTAAACCGCAGGAATCCGATAAAATAGCCTTGGTTGCTCCCACGGCTACACTCATCGAAATCAAAGACTTTGAGGTAGTTCGCAAGAACAATGTTAATATTCCAGAGAAAATCGAAAAGATAGCCAAGTGCTTCAATCCTAACTGTATAACAAATAAAGAAAACGTTCCCACGAAGTTTACTGTGTTGCAAACCGACGGGCAAATTAAGTTGTCCTGCCATTATTGCGAAAAAACTACATCTCAGAATAATATGGTGTTCTTTTAGCTTCAAAAATGCTCAAAAAATCTGGCCGCTAATTCTATTGGCGGCTTTTTTTGGTTAAAGACATTTAAAAACGCAGCATTTCATCGCATTATAAACAATCTTTGATTCAGCTTTGTTATACATTTGCAGCTTAGATGCGTTTGAGATGAGTTTATATATTCAACAATTAATAGACGAAGGCGAGCACCAGCGACAGGATTTTAAGTTTGAAATCTCCGACAGCAAAAAGATTGCTCGTTCGCTGACAGCCTTTGCCAATACAGATGGCGGAAGGCTTTTGGTTGGCGTAAAAGACAATGGTGCCATCGCAGGTGTGCGTTCCGAAGAAGAAATTCACATGGTAGAAGCCGCTGCTCAAATGTATTGCCAGCCTGAAGTGAGCTATATTACCAAAGAATGGAACATTCACGGAAAGCTTGTGTTAGAAATTACCGTTCCCAAAAGCAAGCACAAACACAAAGCACCCGACAAAAATAATA
>CAZOEV010000211.1:0-5393 GCA_964578915.1 uncultured Lentimicrobiaceae bacterium | reverse complement strand
GCATCAACAATGAAGTTTTGGGTATCTTTAAAAGCACCAACGATATGCTCGAAAATTTTGAGAAAGAACATCAGGGAATGTCGGCTGAACTTCGGGCTGAATTAAGTAAAAACCTTGCAGAAAGAGTTGCCTATACCAAATCATTGCTTTTAGGATTCCAACAAAGGTTAGAAGAAATCGGCAGCGAAAATCAGGAATTGGCTAAAAAAATGAGAAAAGAACTTGCTAGCAGCCAAAAAACAATTGCGAATGGTGAAGTTGAAAGGCTTAACGATTACAAAGTGGTTATGAATGGAATTCATGACACTATCAAAACAATCCGCAAAGATGTTAAAGACATCCAAAAAGCCACATCAACTATGATTGGTGATTATGCACAAGACAGGAGCCAGGCTTCCGCTGAGTGGAACAAAATGCAGGATACAATAGCTCAGTTAAAGGAAAAAGGATTTGTTGAACCTGCCAATGAAGTAAAGAAAGCAGAAAAGAAAGAGGCTAAAAAGGAAGCACCTGTTGAAAAAGCAATGGAAACTCCGGTTGAAGCCAAACCTATTGAAAAAGTAATGGAAACTCCGATTAATGTTCAGCCTGCTAAAAAAGTGGAGGAAGCTCCGGTTAAAGCCGAACCTAAACCAGTAGTTCCGATGACATTGGAAGAAAAAACACTTGATTACATCAATAAACATCCTACAGGTGTAAAAGTTTCAGAAATGGAAAAACCTCTTGGCGAAACCAGGATGAAGTTAGGGTATCTTGCCAAAACTTTACTCGATGCAGGAAAGGTTCAGAAGGTTGAAAACGTATACTTCCCTAAAAAATAGGGGATTGGTTTAACCGGAGTCGACATAGCCAGCGTTAAATTCAGGTGTTATTTCGGCTTCTATTGTTACAAATAACTCATTTTGAGCCATGACAAAAATTATTACCTGTGCCTTTTGCGGCGGAAAAGGAAAAGATCCTTACGATCTACTTTCAGTTTCTGCATATTGTCTGGTTTGCAATGGCCAGGGCCATGTTACAATAACTGAACCTTATAAAAAATGTTTGTTTTGCTCCGGGACAGGGAAAAGCCCACTTGGAGCCAGGGTTTCGTGCATTGTTTGCCTCGGCAAAGGATACTATCACTGTGACAGCGATAAAGTATGCGGGCAATGTAAAGGAAAAGGAAAATCGAACGATGGCTTACCTTGCACAAAATGTGGAGGCAAAGGGTTTAATAAAGAGTAAAATTATTACAAATGAGAGATTTAGGGTCGCTGGTTAAAAAGAGCTTACAAAAGCGCCAGGCCGCTTTGGAAAGATACCGGGCGATCAGGGAAGCATTCGTTATATCGGAGGCTAAAATTAAAGCAGATATCGAAGAATCTGTCAACAGCTGGAAAAAGATGATGGAACAGAATCCTGAGAAATAAATAAATTAACAACCTATCAAACGACATTACCATGAGCAATAACAACATAATGAATACCGTGCTAGAGCTGAAACCCATGCCTAATTTTGTGGAAACAGATTATATCAGGGACATTACTTCACGCGGACTAACCTATATTAAATCTGGATTTCCTGTGCATTTCAGAGGTCCATCGGGCACAGGGAAAACAACGATAGCCATGCACCTGGCAAGTAAAATAGGCAGGCCCATTGTCATTATTCATGGTGATGCAGAGTATAAAACCTCTGACCTGATCGGCAGTGAACAGGGGTACAGTTACAAAAAGCTGGATGATAAATTCATACACACCGTCCATAAGTTGGAGGAGAATATGACTAAACAATGGGTAAACAATCGTTTAACCATTGCCGTGAAAAATGGGTTTACGCTTATTTATGATGAATTTACGAGATCGCGCCCAGAAGCTAATAATATCCTTTTGCCCATACTTCAGGAGAAAATGCTAAGCACATCAGCCGCAAAGGAAGAGGATTACTATATGAAAGTGCACCCTGAGTTTCGTGCCATTTTCACTTCTAATCCTGAAGAATATGCAGGAGTAAACCGCACCCAGGATGCCTTACGCGACCGCATGGTGACCATGGATGTGGATCATTTTGATTATGAAACAGAACTGAAAATAACGATGGCGAAATCGAACCTGTCTCTGGCAGACACTGAAATAATTGTTAAAATTGTCAGGGGATTAAGAGAATCAGGGAAAACAGAATTCGATCCAACGATCCGAGGTTCTATTATGATTGCGAAAACCATGGCTACCCTTGAAACAACACCATCGGAGTCGAGGGAAATGTTTGAAAGAGTCTGTCAGGATATTCTAACTTCTGAAACCAGCAGGATTGGATCGAAAACCAACCAAGAAAGGGTAAAATTAATCGTTAATGAACTCATCGAGAAGTATATTTAACAATCCGAAAAAGCCATCGTTCAACCTTAAAAAGAAAATATCATGCCTATTTCAAATGTCATAAAAGGACTGCAGAGCATTAAGTCAATGCAAAATGTAGTCAAATCGAGCATCTCAAACAAAGAAGACTCTAATTTTATCAAATTGTACCTATTCGAAAAAGAAAGGAGCCGACTGCAAAGCGAAGAAATCAGGATAATGCTTAGATTGGAGATTATCCAAAACAGGTTGAAAGAGATTCGGGAATATTCAACCGATCAGATTGCAAAGATGCATCTAA
This sequence comes from uncultured Lentimicrobiaceae bacterium, assembly GCA_964578915.1. Classification (GTDB taxonomy): domain Bacteria; phylum Bacteroidota; class Bacteroidia; order Bacteroidales; family F082; genus UBA5536. The sequence continues at coordinate 2,752 of CAZOEV010000211.1, read as the reverse complement.
CCGAACCCGGCGAAACGAGCCCAAAAAAAGCTGACAAGCCTAATTCCGGGTTTAAAACCATTTCGATTGATTATTGAACTTAGAAGAAAACTATTATGTCAGAACCAACACATTCGATAAATGCCACTGGCCTCGCCGATATTCTCGAAAGAGTACTCGACAAAGGAATTGTAATTGCCGGTGATATCAAGATCCAAATTGCCGATATTGATTTGTTGACCATTAAAATCAGGTTGCTAATAGCATCTGTTGATAAAGCCATGGAGATGGGGATCAATTGGTGGCAGGAGGATACATACCTGTCGACTAAGGCCAGAGAAAAAGAGCTCATGCAGCAACAGGAAACCCTAGAGGCTCGCTTGGAAAAGCTAGAATCGATAAATAAGGCTTTATAATTTGTAATAACTCTTAAAAATGTGAATCATGGACACCAAAAAAAATGATGAAAAAAAAGATGAAGCAGACTTTGGTATTTTTGGTCTGGGAGGTTTGTTTAAAGGCATCGAAAAGCTGGTAGACCTGGCAGGAAAACTGGAAGAAAAAGGGGGCATTGCCAAAGAAGGTGAGATTAATTTCGATCACATCAAAAAAGGTATGAAAGGCGTTTATGGGTTTACCATCAATACCGCAGGCGGGGGATATCCAAAAGTAGAAACCTTTGGAAATATAAAGAAAACACCCGAAGGCCCTAAAGTGGATGAGGAACGTGAACCCATTACCGACATTTTTGATGAAAAAAAGGAGGTTGTCGTCATTGCCGAAATGCCTGGTATTGAAGAAAATGACCTGAAAATTGATTTAAAAGAAGATATTCTGGATATTTCAGCGGCAGGAAAGAACCGGAATTACCGCAAAGAATTATTGCTACCTGCAAAAGGTAAAATCGAAAATCTGAGTTACAAATTTAAAAATGGAATACTTGAAATCAGGATAAAAAAATAAGTCCCATGGCACTAACTGGCTTAGAAAACGAAGACCTAAAACTTATTGTTTTCGGTGGAAAAGGTGGCGTTGGAAAAACCAGCTGTGCCGTTGCAACTGCTTTGGCGTTATCCGAAAATTTCAAAACGCTTCTTATCTCTACTGATCCTGCTCATTCAGTTTCTGACTGCCTTGAACAGGAAATAGGGTTTAAGGTAGTGCATATTGAAGGAACAAAAAATTTGTCAGCCATTGAAGTTAAGGCTGATGAGGCTCTTGCTGTTTTCAAGGGAGAACACCATAAAGAGCTTAAAAAACTGCTTGAAACCTCTACCAATCTTGATAATGAAGATATTGATGAGATGATGACTTTGTCGATTCCGGGGATCGACGAAGTGATGAGTTTTAAAACCATCATCGATTTTATTGAAGAAGGCAAATTTGATAAGTACGTTGTAGATACAGCACCAACCGGCCATGCCTTGCGGTTGATTTCTTCTCCCAAACTGTTAGATGAATGGATAAAAGTAGCCGCCCGCATGAGGTGGAAATACCGCTATATGGTCACCAGTTTTTCTGGCTCATACCATCAGGATGATGTGGACTCTTTTTTACTCAGCTTAAAAAAAACGGTTAAAAGAATTGAAAACATCTTGCGCGACAATACCAAATGCGAATTTATCCCGGTGTGCATTCCTGAGGCCATGGCCGTTTTAGAAACCAATCGGTTGCTGACCGATTTGAATAAATCAGGAATTATCTCGCGTCAATTGATCATAAACAATTTGATGGTTGAGGAAGATTGCGAATTTTGCAGAAGAAGAAAAGCTGGTCAGGCAAAGTATTTACAGGAGATTAAAGAAACTTACGACCAACTGAACCAAGCCGAAGTGCCCATGTTTCCGGAAGAAATTAAAGGACTTGATGCGCTAAACCACCTGCAAACCTTTCTGTTTAACTACCTACCTACTAACCCTTAAACCTAATTAACATGACCGAAATTAAAAATGAAATACTATTGAGGGTAAAAGAAGCACTTGTGAAAGATGTAGGTCGTGCCATTGCACGGATTGATCCTCAGGACATGATTGAGATGGGTCTCGAAAATGGAGATATCATCCTGATTGAGGGCAAACGTCCTACACCCGTCAAAATAATGCCATGCTATCCGGAAGACAGGGGGAAAAAGATCATTCAGGTGGATGGAATTACCCGCGAAAACGCCCAGTCCGGCATTGATGAAAAAGTAAAAGTGACCAAAACCACCAGTCGGCAGGCATCAAAACTTAAACTCAAACCCAATACCAAGTTAGGTTCATTATATAAAGCCGACGATTCAAAATACATAGGGTCTCTCATTAATGGTCTCCCCGTTACCAAAGGCGATAAAGTGCGTGCCATTCTATTTGGCTCCCGGTCGGTTGAATATACTGTTACGGGAATTAATCCCGATGGAGTTGTTTTGATACATCCAAATACCACCATTCAACTTGAATCAGTTAAACAAGACGGAGAAGGCAAACGGAAGATATCATACGAAGATATAGGAGGTCTCGGAAACCAGGTTCAACGCATCCGAGAGATGATAGAGCTTCCGTTGAAATATCCTGAAATTTTTGAGCGGCTTGGTGTTCAGCCACCAAAGGGAGTTTTCCTTTACGGTCCTCCCGGAACAGGTAAAACTCTCATTGTTAGGGCGGTTGCTCATGAAACGGATGCTTATTTCATCAACATTTCAGGTCCTGAAATCATGGGAAAATTTTATGGAGAGAGCGAAGGACGCATCCGTAAACTTTTTGAAGAAGCCCAAGCTCATGCTCCATCCATCATA